>JAIOWZ010000009.1 GCA_021741905.1 Candidatus Planktophila sp.
AAGGCAGAGCCGGGGGATTTACAGTCCCCTCCCATTGGCCGCTCGGGCAACCCGCCAAGGTCGAACAAGTACTGCGGCAATTATGGATAGTGCGAAGGGAAAGGATACCTTAGGCAGGTGCGCGTACAAACCGCGCTTTAATCTATTGAAGGAGCCCTCACAATGGCAGCAGATAGCAGTTTTGACGTAACCTCCAAGATCGACCGCATGGAGCTAGATAACGCCATTAATCAGGCGGTTCGTGAGATTGAGACTCGCTTTGACTTCAAAAATACTGGCTCAAAAATTGAACTTGAGGGCGACAAAGTTTTGATAGAAGCAGACACAGAAGAGCGCGCAAAAGCAGCCCTAGATGTTGTAAAAGACAAGATGATTAAGCGCGGAGTTTCATTGAAACACCTTGATGCGGGAGCGCCACAGTTATCAGGAAAGATCTACAAGATCGCCGCTCCATTGAAGGAAGGCATCTCAACAGAGAATGCTAAAAAGATTGCAAAGATGATTCGAGATGAAGGTCCAAAATCTGTAAAAACACAGATTCAAGGCGATGAACTTCGTGTGACTTCAAAGAGTCGTGATGATCTGCAGGAAACAATGGCAATGGTCAAAGACGGCGGCTGGGACTTTGCGGTTCAGTTTACGAACTTTAGATAATTGAGTAAAAACAAGCTCGGTCTTTTATTTGGAATAAGTGCTTACTCTTTGTGGGGTGCTTTTCCTTTGTATTGGCCGCTGCTTGAACCAGCTAGCGCACTTGAAATTGTCTCTCACCGAGCTGTCTGGACTTTGGTTTTCTGTTTTATGGTTCTTGCAGCAACCAAGGCACTGAAATCTACATTGGCAACATTGAAGCAACCAAAGATCACAGTACGGTTGTTCCTAACCTCAATTCTTATTTCAATTAACTGGTTGGTCTATATCTGGGCAACTAATAATGGACACGTAGTTGAAGCATCACTTGGGTATTACATCAACCCTCTGATCATTATTGGATTTGGCGTCCTCTTATTGAAAGAAAAAATGCGTCCACTGCAATGGGTTGCCGTGACAATTGCCTCTATTGGCGTTCTGGTTTTAACAATTGATTACGGGCGCTTGCCGTGGATCGCATTAGTACTTGCGATTTCCTGGGGCAGCTACGGCCTTATCAAAAAGCAGCTTGGTCTTGGCGCGCTGGAAGGCCTCGCCATTGAAACCCTAATTTCAGCATTTTTCTATCTGGCATACCTGGTTTATATAGGTAATCAGGGCACCGGACAGTTCGGGCACTCCTGGGGTTTGACCATCCTGCTGATTAGCGCTGGGGCGGTTACTGCAATTCCATTGTTGTTGTTTAATGGTTCAACCAACCGATTGCCTTTCACAACTATTGGATTGCTTCAATACATCACCCCCACCTTGCAGTTTTCAGTTGGAGTTTGGGTTCGACATGAAGATATGCCAACAGCGCGTTGGATTGGGTTCTTGATTATTTGGGTTGCGCTAACAACCCTTGCAATAGACCTTGTTAAATCAAGCAGAGCGGTCGATAACAGCGTCGCATAGCGACATCAAAGCACCTGTTGCATCATTAATTGGTAGTGGACCAAGTGCTCCACGTGCCTGCTTTGCAACTTGATGCAACTGTTCGCGCGATTCATCTAGCGCTTTGTGATTGCGTAATGCAAGTAAGACTTGCTGAACAGTTGGTTCATCCTCAATAGGTGCAGCTAGTAATCGCTTTAAATCTGCATCTGCTGGATCACTAGATCTCATGACGTTGAGTGTCACAAGTGTTGGGACGCCCTCACGAAGATCTGTGCCCGGAGTTTTCCCTGACTGATTTGATTCGCTTGCAATATCAATAACATCATCCGCCAACTGAAAGGCAACTCCGATTTTTTCACCAAAGACAGTCACTGTCTCGGTGATGTCTGTAGGTGCACCGGAAATCATTCCACCATATCTAGCCGACGCGGCAATTAAAGAACCTGTTTTATCTGCTACAACCTTTAAATAATGCTCAAGTGGATCTTGACCTGGGTTAGGACCTTGGGTTTCCATAATCTGACCAATAACTAAACGTTCAAATGTTCGTGCCTGTAAACGAACCGCTGCTGGACCAAGATCTGCCAATAAATCAGAGGATTTAGCGAAGAGGAAATCACCAGTAAGAATTGCAATTGTGTTACCCCAGCGCATGTTCGCACTTTCAACGCCGCGTCGAAGCGGTGCCTGATCCATGACATCGTCGTGATACAAAGTCGCTAGGTGGGTAATCTCGCAGGCAACAGCTGCGGCGATAATTCCCTCGCGGGTGGGGTCACCGTATTGAGCGGTTAGAAGTGTTAATAACGGGCGTAAACGCTTGCCGCCAGCTGCCACCAGGTGATGGGCCGTCTCATCAACAAAGGGGTATTCGCTTCGAGTATGACTGAGCAACAAGGCTTCAACATCAGCCATTTGGCCAATCAGTTGTGCCTCTAATGCAGGAGCAAGGTTTGGAATACCGAATGTTGACATTAGCGTATGAAGATTGCGAGATCAGTTATGAAGTTCAACAATGGCGCTGGATATACGCCAAGTGCCACTGTAATCACTGCTGCGATTACAACTGTTGCCCGCGTCAAGATTGAAGGAATCTCGACACTTGTTCCATCCTCTGTTGCATCTGTAAAGAACATCAAAACAATGACACGAATATAGAAGAATGCTGCGATCGCACTTGAAAGTACGCCAGCAAGTACTACGCCTTTAGCTCCACTTTCATAGGCAGCTGAAAAGATAGAGAACTTTCCAATAAATCCGCTTGTGAGTGGAATTCCGGCAAAAGCTAACAAAAATAGGGCAAAAGATGTGGCTGCAAATGGTGAACGCTTTCCCAGACCTCTCCATCGATTTAGATCTGTAACTTCGCCAGATGAATCACGAACCAGAGTCACTACAGCAAATGCACCAACAGTTGCTATGCCGTATGCAAATAGGTAAAAGATAGTTGCATCAAGGCCAGCCTTGTTCAAAGCAATCACACCTGACAATAAGAATCCAGCGTGGGCGATTGAAGAGTATGCCAACATGCGCTTTACATCGCGCTGTGTGATTGCAACAAGAGATCCCAAGAGCATTGTCACGATAGCAATACCTGACAAGACCGGAGTCCAAGACCATTGAGCATTAGCAAATACTGTGTAATAAATACGAAGCATCGCTCCAAATGCTGCAATCTTGGTTGCCGCTGCCATAAATGCTGTTACAGGAGTAGGTGCACCTTGATACACATCAGGTGACCAAGCATGGAACGGAACCGCGCCGACCTTGAACAGTAATCCAATAGATAGAAATGCTATGCCGATCAGTAGAAGAACATCATTTCCACCGCCACCAACAATCCCTTGTCGAATTCCGCTGAAGCTAATTGAGCCAGAGAAACCATACAAATACGCTGCACCAAATAGGAAGAATGCTGAAGAAAAAGCACCTAATAAGAAGTATTTAAGGGCTGCTTCCTGTGAAGCCAATCGGCGACGACGTGATAGCCCAGCCATCAAATATAGAGGCAATGAGAGCATCTCTAATGCAACAAACAAAGTTATTAGGTCATTGGCAACTGGAAATAAAAGCATTCCAGCTACTGCAAACAAAGTGAGTGGATAAACCTCAGTAATCTGATTGCCAGACTGAATGGCTTGACGTTCTTCTTCAGATCCAGGCAATGCCGCAGGTAGAGCTGCAAAGTGTTCGCCATCAGCAATTAAAAAGACTGAGATCATGGCGATGATTAAAATCGAAGCTTGCAGCAACGCCGCAGGACCGTCAAAGACAACTGAACCCATTGCCGCTGTCAGTGACTGCTCTCCTCGAATTTGCCACAACTGCATCAAGGCAAGAAGTAAGGCTCCGAGGGTTACGGTTAATTGAACAGCTGGGCGTGCAGCCTTTGAAACGAAAGCTTCAACTAACACACCAATGAGAGCTCCGGCAAGCAGGAAGAGCATCGGTGATAGAAGTGAATACGAGAGAACTGGCGCTGTAAACGTCATTACTTGCCCCCATTAGTCGGTGCAGGATCGGTGAATCCCATTTGTGTAATCACATGTGATGCTGCTGGATTAATTACCTTAAGAAGTGGAGCGGGATAAAAACCTAATACAACAATGATTGCAATTACCGGCGCTATTGCTAACTTCTCGCGCAGGTTGAGATCTTTGAGCTCCTCATTACCCGGTGTTGTGGGTCCATGCAATGCTATCTGGACGGGTATCAAAATATATAACGCAGCCAAGACAATTCCGAATGTTGCGATGATCGCATGTACGGGATAGCGCGTAAAGGTTCCAACAAGAACTAAGAACTCGCTCACAAAGCTTGAAAGGCCAGGCAGTGCAAGTGAAGACAGCCCTGCTAAGAAGAATGTCCACGCCATAATTGGAGTAACACGTTGCAACCCACCAAAGTCAGAAATTGTTGACGATCCGCGACGTGAAATCATCCACCCTGCAACTAAAAATAGTGCCGCCGTTGAGAAACCGTGGTTAAACATATACAAAATTGCCCCACTTTGAGCTTGCGATGTCATCGCAAAGATTCCCATTGTTATGAAACCGAAGTGCGAGATTGATGTGTAGGCGATCAAACGCTTAATGTCCTTGGCGCCAATTGCAAGGAATGCACCGTAGATGATTGAAATAACTGCAAGGACCAAAATGATTGGCGTAAATGTCTCACTGGCTTCTGGAAACAGTGTCAGGCAAAAACGGATCATTCCATATGTGCCAACCTTGTCTAGCACGCCAAGCAGCAGAACTGATGTTCCTGGGGTCGCAGACTTGGCAGCATCTGGCAACCAGGTATGGAATGGCCACACCGGAGCTTTGATCGCAAATGCAATAAAAAATCCCAAGAACAGTAGGTTTTGAGTTGTGGAAGACATCTGTAGCTCTGAAAGTTTATTAATATCGAATGTGTGTCCACCTTGAGCACCTGACATCACATACAAAGCAATAACTGATGCAAGCATCAGCAATCCTCCAACAAGGCTGTAGATCAAGAACTTGACCGCAGCGGCTGCGCGCTCACCAGTTCCATACCCTCCAATGAGGAAGTAAACCGGAATCAGCATTGCTTCAAAGATTACATAGAATAAGAAAACATCTGTCGCTGCAAAAACACCGATCATCATAGTTTCTAGAACAAGAATTAGGATGTAGAAAGTCTTAACGCTCCAACGGCCACCATGTGCCTCATTCCAGCCAGCTAGAACAACAACAGGCACCAGAATTGTGGACAACAAAATGAGCACAAGGGCGATTGCATCTACGCCGAGCGCGTAATTAATCCCAAAACTAGGGATCCATGAATACTTCTCAACAAACTGAAAATCAACATTGTCGCGTTGAAATCTAACTACCATCGCAATTGTCGCCGCCATAACGACAAGAGAAGTCCCAAGCGCTGCTTGCTTTGCAGCCTTTTCCATTGACTTTGGAAGCATTGAAATGATTGCAGCACCTGCAAGTGGCAGAAGCATTAAAAGGGTTAACCACTTCATTACTGAACCACCACCCAAATCGCTGCGACCAGTGCAACCGCACCAAGCAATATCAACGCTGCATAGCTACGAACAAAGCCATTTTGCAGGCCACGAAGGGCTGAACCAGATCCCATGGCAATCTTGCCAACTGTGCGTACCGTTCCATCGATGACGACCTCATCGGTTGCTACCAAGGTTGTAGTCAGCACTTGCCCTGGGCGCATAAACACAGTTTCATTGAAACGATCCTGCATTAAATCTTGGCGAGCAATCTTTGTAAAGACTGAAACATCTTCTGGAGCAACTGATGCAACATCTTGACGTGAGTACTTAACAAAGGCGATAGCGATGCCAATTGCAACCATTGTTAAAGCTAGTCCAGACACAACAATTGGCTCAAGCAAATGTTGTTCATGCTCTTCATGATGGTCAAACAAAGGATGGAGCCAATTAACTAGTGCATCACCACGAGAAAGCAAGAATCCTGAGGAGACAGAACCAATTGCAAGAATTGCCATGGGCAACCACATCAACCATGGGGACTCATGAGGATGTGCATTCTCATCCCAACGCTTTGTTCCGGTGAAGGTAAGAATCATTACGCGAGTCATATAGAAAGCGGTTATAGCTGCGCCTAGCAAGGTAACGCTTCCAAGAATTATGCCCTTTACTCCCCCAGCGTTGAATGCGGTTTCAATAATCATGTCTTTGGAATAGAAACCAGCAAATGGTGGAACTCCAAGAATTGCCAAGTAACCAAGACCAAATGTGGCAAATGTAATTGGCATGAACTTACGGAGCGCGCCGTATTTGCGCATATTTACTTCATCATCCATTCCGTGCATTACAGATCCTGCGCCAAGGAACATTCCTGCTTTAAAGAAACCATGTGTTAGTAGGTGCATGATTGCAAATGCATAACCAACTGGGCCTAAGCCAGCGGCGAGAATCATGTATCCGATTTGAGACATTGTTGAGGCAGCCAGTGCTTTCTTAATGTCATCTTTTGCTGTACCTATTAAGGCACCAAACATCAAAGTAATTGCACCAACGATCACAACTAATAACTGAGCTGTTGGAGCGGCATCAAATACAAAATTCGAACGAGTAATTAAATAAACGCCGGCCGTAACCATTGTCGCTGCGTGGATAAGTGCCGATACGGGCGTTGGGCCTGCCATCGCATCGCCAAGCCATGCCTGCAAGGGGAATTGAGCAGATTTTCCAGCTGCCGCAATTAACAACATTATTCCCATGCCCGTTAGCGCTGCCTCTGATGTATTTTCGGCTTGTTCTGCCACACCTGCAAATGAAACAGTTCCCATAGTTGCAAATGCAATCATGATTGCAAATGACAATCCCATGTCGCCAACACGGTTCATAACAAATGCCTTCTTGGAGGCTGTCGCATAGGCGGGCTTTTGATTCCAAAAACCAATCAACAAATATGAAGCCAGACCCACACCTTCCCAGCCAACATAAAGACTGAGATAGCTATCGCCCAAAACCAGCAGCAACATGGCGGCGATAAATAGATTTAAGAATGCAAAAAACCTACGACGATCTTGATCATGTGACATATAAGAGATTGAATAAATATGGATGAGTGTTCCAACGCCAGTAATGAGCAGAACAAAACAAATTGATAGTTGATCTAATAACAGGCCCGCATCCACATTGAATGCTCCAACATTGATCCAGTCAAAAAGCTTTTGAGAAACAGGACGCTCTTCTGTCGACCTTCCAAGCATCTGCGTTAGTTGGTAAACACCAACCCCAAATGATGAGGCAGAAAGTGCCGTAGCAAGTAGGTGGCCCCACTTATCGGTGCGACGTCCACCAAGAAGCAGTAGCGCTGCTCCTGCCAATGGCAGAGCAATTAAGTAAACAAGACTGGTTGACGTTGTCATATCTATCGCTTCAGCAAACTAGCATCATCAACAGATGCTGAACGGCGTGAGCGATAAATTGTCACGATGATTGCCAAACCAACTACTACTTCACATGCAGCTACGACCATTGTGAAGAAAGCCATGACCTGGCCATTGAGGTCGCCGTTGATTCGAGAAAATGTTACAAATGAGAGATTTGCCGCGTTGAGCATTAGCTCAATACACATAAAAACAACGATTGCATTACGGCGCACCACAACACCGACAGCTCCGATAGTAAAGAGGAGTGCTGAGATATAGAGGTAATTGGAGGCGTCCATTACTTCTCCTCCTCAACTTTGGTATTAATCTCGCTGAGATCAAACTTCTTGTAATCCAACATGTCGCCTCGTGCCGACAGAGTTGCATTTACAGAATCTGCTGCTGGCGTTCCATCTGGAAGAAGGGCTGGAACATCAACTGCGTTGTGGCGAGCATAAACACCTGGGCCAGACAAGCCAGCCGCTGTTCCTAAAGAGTCACCACGGAAGCGGTTGATCGAAAGTTGACGTTGGGTTGGACGAGTAGTTGAGCGTTGATGATGAGCAAGGACCATTGCCCCAAGTGCTGCCGTAATTAGGAGTGCAGAAACAACTTCGAATGGCCAAACATAAGTACTAAATAAGAGTGCCGCAATTCCTTGAACATTTCCATCTGCATTTGCTGCAGTCAATCCAACTGCACTGCGTCCAAGGGTTGCGTGGCCTAAGAGTGAAATCATCAAACCGCCGAAACCAATCGCTGCTGTAATTGCAAGTGAGCGAAGTCCGCGAATTGTTTCAGTTAATGAATCAGAAGAATCAACACCAACCAACATAAGAATAAACAAAAAGAGCATCATTACTGCGCCGGTATAAACAACAATCTGCACGATTCCCAAAAATGCTGCATCTTGTGCAATATAGAAGACTGCCAAAATAATCATCACAAAAGCCATCAAGATTGCCGAATGAACCGCCTTCTTAACCAGAAGCATTGCCAGTGCTGCAATGACTGCAAGTGGACCAAGGATCCAAAACATTACAGCTTCTGGTTTAGCGGTTTGTCCGACCTCGAGGGCTAATTGCAACACTTAATTACCCTCCTGGGAAGGATGTGATTGTTTTACATCACCGTTGTAGTAATTAGTGTCAGTCATATCTGGATACATCGGATGTGGTGGCATCAACATTCCTTGACGAAGTGGTGCTAACAAATCTTGCTTTTCAAAGATCAACTTGGCACGAGTGTCATCTGCAAGTTCATACTCATTTGTCATTGTTAGTGCACGAGTAGGGCAAGCTTCGATACATAGGCCACAGAAAACGCAGCGAAGGTAATTGATCTGATAGACCTTGCCGTAGCGCTCTCCTGGTGACATGCGATTTTCTTCAGTATTAGTTTCACCTTCAACATAAATCGCATCTGCTGGGCATGCCCAAGCACACAACTCACAACCAATGCATTTTTCCAAACCATCTGGGTGGCGATTGAGTTGGTGACGCCCGTGGAATCTTTCTGCAGTTGGCGCTTTCACTTCAGGGTATTCAACGGTCAATGGCTTCTTAAACATAGTTGAGAAGGTGACCCAGAACCCCTTCATACTTCCAAAGAAACCGACGGCAGGGGTCTGTTCTACTTCGTAAAATTCAACATCGTTTATACCAAGATCTTTTGGCTTTAACGGTTCGAGGTTTTCACTCACGCTTGCCTCCTACCTTCTGTGAAACATTGATAGTTGAAACTTCCATGGGTAATGAAGGAACTGCAAACTTTGGTGCAGCCTTGTTATCGCCATCAGCAATAGATTGCTCTTTTTTCTTTTTGGCATTTTCAAATCCGATGTTGGCAGCCATAATTATAAAGACGACACTGCTTGCAAATGCAACAATAATTAATCGAGGTGCGTTCTGTAGCGATAGCACGCGAAGTGTTGCAACAACCAAGATCCACAGAATTGAAACTGGAATTAGAACCTTCCAGCCAAACTGCATGAACTGGTCGTAACGCAAACGAGGAAGTGTTCCGCGGAGCCACACAAAGACAAAGAAGAAGGTCAGAACCTTCAGGAAGAACCAGATCGCTGTGAACCAGCCACCAAGCCAGGTCTCAGTAAAGCCAAGTCCTGGAGGGGCTTTGTAACCACCTAGGAATAATGTTGTTGCCAAAGCAGAGACAGCGATGATGTTTACATATTCAGCTAAGAAGAAGAGTGCGAACTTAAGTGATGAGTACTCAGTATGGAATCCACCAACTAGTTCACCTTCAGCTTCGGCAAGGTCAAATGGTGCTCGATTTGTTTCGCCCACCATCGAAATTACATAGATGGCAAATGATGGGAACAAGACCACTGCATACCACCATGATGATTGGGCAGCGACGATGTCAGATGTTGACATTGAGCCCGCATAAATAAACACAGCAACAAGTGATAGCCCCATTGCGATTTCATATGAAATTACTTGGGCACTTGAACGAAGTCCACCAAGTAATGGGTAAGTAGAACCTGAAGACCAACCAGCTAAAACAATTCCGTAAACACCCACTGATGCGATTGCAAGAATGTACAAAACACCAACTGGAATATCAGTTAGCTGCATTGCAGTCTGGCGGCCAAACATCGTCACTTCGCCAGTAATTGGGATTACAGCAAAGGCCATAAAGCAGGTTGTAGCGCTGATAATTGGTGCTAAAACAAAGACAACCTTGTCAGCAGCTGTAGGAATAATGTCTTCCTTAAGAGCTAACTTAACTCCGTCAGCAAGTGCTTGAATCAATCCAAAAGGACCAACTCGGTTTGGGCCAGGACGCTGTTGCATGCGTCCAACAACACGACGTTCTCCCCACACAGACATGAGTGTTAGCAATACACAAATAGCGAAGACGATTAATGCCTTTACGACAATTAACCACCCTGGATCTGCTCCAATAAGCTCTGCAGTTGTCATGCCTTCACCACCGTAACTACTGCGCCATGTGCGACGCCTAGGTTTACTAACAATTGAGATCCGCGCGAATTACGTGGTGCCCATACTGCATCATCATGAATATTCTCAACCAGCGCAGAAAGTGTCACTGAACCTTGAGTTGTTGAAATCTTAAGTTGATCTCCATCAACAACACCAATTGCTTCTGCTCGCTTTGGAGAAATAACTGCAACTGTTTGACGCGCAGTGCCTGCGAGGTTTTCTTCACCCTTTTGCAAAGTGCCAAGATCTAACAGGCGACGCCATGAAGTAATCAGCGCTTGATCTGCATTAAGAGCAGGTTGTGTTGAGGCGTTGACTTTGTTGAAGGAAACTCGTGCGCCATCCCACTTGCCAATTGATGCAATTTCTTTAATAGCCGCAGTAACGGTTCCCAAATTAAGAGAGATTCCCATTTCCTGCGCGATCATTGAAAGAATTCGAAGATCACTACGATTTAATGAATCACTTACTGCTGCATCAAATGAACGTGCACGACCCTCCCAGTTAAGGAAAGAGCCAGACTTTTCAGTAATTGCAGCAACCGGCAAAACAACATTTGCTCGCTCTGTAACCGCACTTGGTGCAATTTCAAGTGAAACAACAAAAGCTTTATCAAGGGCTGCCAAAGTTGCTTGGCTGTTGTCACCATCAAGTGGGTCAACTCCACCCACAACCAGCCCGCCTATAGATCCAGAATTAACCGCTTCAATAATTTGTGAAGTGCTGCGACCAATCTCAGTTGGCAAAGAATCGGTGTTCCATAGAGCTGCAATGTCTACACGGGCCGCTGCATCTGTAACCGGGCGTCCACCTGGCAGAACATTGCCAATTGCTCCAGCCTCTAATGCACCACGCTCACCTGCGCGACGCGGGATCCAAGCAAGCTTTGCGCCGGATGAATCGGCAAGTGCTGCCACTGCGGTCAACGCACCCGCACTCTCTGCTGCTCGCTCCCCCACAAGAATCACAGACTTACTTGTTAATGACTGCGCTGCGATTGCGGCAGCTTCCTGTCCTGGGGCGACCTTTACAAACTCTGCCTTTAACTTGTCTACGGCAATTGATTCCTTCGAACCAATTGAAACAACCTTTAATGCACGCTTGCGGAACTGCTTATTAATACGCAAGAAAACGATAGGTGATTCTTCTTCTGGTTCAAAACCAACTAGGAGAACTTGGTCAGCCTTATCAATATCGCGATAGGTTGTTGATGAACCAACAACTCGCGCTGCCAAGAATTCTCGCTCTTCATCCGATGAAAGACGTGAGCGGAAATCAATATCGTTAGTACCAAGTACAACGCGAGCAAACTTGCTATATCCATATGCATCTTCATAGGTTGTGCGACCACCAACAAGAACAGCTGACTTTGTAGCTTTTAATCCTGCCTCAGCAGCAGCTAATGCTTCAGGCCATGATGCTTCTTCAAGTATTCCCTCGGAGTTACGGATCTGTGGAACCTTGAGGCGATCAACGGCGGTTACATACTTAAATGCCCAACGACCCTTATCGCAATTCCACTCTTCATTAACAGATGCATCATCGCCTGCAAGGCGACGCAACGTCTTTCCGCGACGAACATCGGTGCGCATATCGCAACCTGAAGCACAGTGCTCACATGCAGATGGTGTTGACACTAAATCAAACGGACGTGCACGGAAGCGGTAAGCAGCACCAGTTAAAGCACCAACCGGACAGATCTGAACAGTGTTTCCAGAAAAATATGATTCAAAAGGTTTGTTCTCATAAATTCCAACTTGCTGCAGTGCGCCACGTTCATTCAAGGTAATAAATGGATCACTTGCAATCTGCTCAGAAAAACGAGTGCAACGAGCACATAAAACACAGCGTTCACGATCAAGAAGGACTTGTGAAGAGATATTGATTGGTTTTTCAAATGTGCGCTTTACCCCTTCAAAACGGCTTGAACCTTCTCCGGTACTCATTGCTTGGTTCTGCAATGGACACTCGCCGCCCTTGTCACACACTGGGCAATCAAGTGGGTGATTAACAAGCAATAGTTCCATCACACCACGTTGTGCTTTTTCAGCAACTGTTGAAGTCAATTGGGTTTTCACAATCATTCCTGTCTCAACAGGAATTGTGCAAGAAGCTTGAGGCTTTGGAAAAGCACGACCATTAATTTCAATATCAACTAGGCACTGACGGCAAGCTCCAACTGGATCAAGCAGGGGGTGATCACAGAAACGTGGAATCTGAATTCCAAGTTGTTCTGCTGCACGAATAACTAATGTTCCCTTGGGAACAGTAACTTCGAAACCGTCTATTACAACGGTGATCATGTCCACTACTTCAGTTGTCATTTACGCACCAGCTCCAGCAAACAATGTTGATGCAACTGGATCAAATGGACATCCACCTTGAGTTAGGTGGGCAATGTATTCATCGCGGAAATATTTAATCGAAGAAGTAATCGGGCTAGTTGCTCCATCACCAAGGGCGCAGAATGAACGACCCATAATGTTGTCACAGAGATCAAGTAACTTGGCTAGATCTGCTTCAGTTCCTTTTCCTGCTTCAAGGTCACGAAGGATCTGTACTAGCCACCAGGTACCTTCACGACATGGTGTGCACTTTCCACAAGACTCATGCTTGTAAAACTCTGTCCAACGCAATACCGCACGCACAACACAGGTTGTTTCATCAAATATTTGTAGCGCTTTTGTTCCAAGCATTGATCCTGCAGCTGCAACACCTTCGTAATCCAAAGGAACATCAAGGTGTGCATCTGTAAACAGTGGTGTTGATGATCCACCCGGTGTCCAGAACTTCAATTTATGACCTGGGCGAACTCCGCCAGCTAAATCTAGAATTTCACGAAGTGTGATTCCTAGTGGTGCTTCAAACTGACCTGGATTAACAACATGGCCTGACAAGGAGTAAAGAGTTGTTCCCTTGCTCTTTTCAGTTCCCATTGATTGATACCACTCTGCGCCGTTCTTAACGATTGCTGGAACAGATGCAATTGATTCAACGTTGTTTACAACGGTTGGACGGGCGTAAAGGCCTGCAATTGCAGGAAATGGCGGACGCAAGCGAGGTTGTCCGCGAAAACCTTCGAGTGAATCAAGCAAAGCTGTCTCTTCACCGCAAATATACGCACCAGCACCGATATGTAGAACAACATCTATTCCATTGCCAAGAATTCCAGCAGCATATGCATCTTCAATTGCTTGATTTACACGACGAACAACATGTGTGACTTCACCGCGTATATAAATAAAGGCATGCTTTGCACGAATTGCATGGCACGCGATGATGCAGCCTTCAATTAACACATGTGGGTTAGCCATCAATAGAGGCGTATCTTTGCAAGTCCCTGGCTCTGACTCATCAGCGTTAACAACTAAATAGTGATCCTTGTTATCTCCTTGAGGAATAAATCCCCACTTCATTCCGGTTGGGAAGCCTGCGCCGCCACGACCACGAAGTCCTGAATCTTTAACAAGTTGAATAATTGCATCTGGATCCATTGCAAGTGCTTTTGCAGATGCTGTATATCCACCATGACGCTTGTAACCTTCAAGTGTGAATGAATCTTTTTCATCCCAATGAGCCGAAAGAACTGGAGCTAGCTTTGTCATTACTTGCCCTCTTTCGAAAGTTTCAAACCAAGCAAAGTTGGCTCTCCGGCTTGAACACCTTCATGTGCAAGTCCATCATTTAATCCTGCAAGAACTGCTGATGCCTCTTTCCATGTAACCAATTTGTTGGGGCCTCTAGTTGGTGGCTTTGGAGTTCCTGCACGCATTGAATCAACTAATTCTTTTGCAGACTCAACAGTTTGGTTGTCATAAAATTCCCAGTTAGCCATTACAACAGGTGCGTAATCACAAGCCGCGTTGCACTCAATGTGCTCGAGTGAAACTTTTCCATCAGCTGTGACTTCATCATTTCCAATTCCAAGATGATCTTTGAGTGAATCAAAAATTGCATCCCCGCCCATAACGGCACACAAAGTATTTGTGCATACTCCCACGTGGTACTCGCCTACTGGTGTTGACTTGTATTGGGTATAAAAGGTAGACACAGCAGTGACTTCAGCAGCCTCTAACTGTAGAACCTTGGCAATAACTTCAATGCCTTCGTTAGTTACATACCCAGCTTTAGATTGCACGTAATGCAACAAAGGCATGATTGCAGAGCGAGGACGCGGGTAACGCTTGATAATTGAATCCATGATCTTGAAATCTTCATCTGTGTATGCCATTAGCGATCAACCCCTCCCATAACTGGATCGATTGAGGCCACCGCGCCGATGATGTCGGCAACCATGCCGCCTTCACTCATTGCAGCTGTTGCTTGTAAATTATTAAATGACGGCTCACGGAAGTGAACGCGATATGGACGAGTTCCACCATCTGACACAACGGATGCACCTAACTCTCCACGCGGAGATTCAATCGCAACATATGCCTGACCTGCAGGAACATGGAAACCTTCCGTTACAAGTTTAAAGTGGTGAATCAAAGACTCCATTGATGTACCCATAATCTGGCGGATGTGATCAAGTGAGTTACCAAGTCCGTCGCCACCCATTGCAAGTTGCGCGGGCCATGCAATCTTCTTGTCTGCAACCATTACTGGTGCACCTTCAAGCTTATCTAACTTGACGACACATTGTTCAATAATGCGCAGTGATTGTTCTAATTCATTCATACGAATTAGGAAGCGGCCATACACATCGCAAGTATCTGCTGTTACAACATCAAAGGTGTAGTTTTCATAACCGCAATATGGTTGAACCTTACGAAGATCCCATGGCATTCCAGTTGAACGAAGAACTGGGCCTGTAATACCCAATGTTGTGCAACCAGCAAGATCTAAATATCCAATGCCTTGTGTGCGCTTCATCCAAATTGAGTTACCAATAAGCAATGTTGCGTTGTCTTTAAAGTTTTTGCGCATCAGCTTCACGCCATCGCGGATCTTTGTAAGAGCACCTTCTGGAAGATCTTGCTGCACTCCACCTGGGCGGATGTAAGCCATATTCATACGCAAACCAGTAATCATTTCAAAGATTTCAAGAACTGTTTCGCGATCACGGAAAGCAAAAAACATAGGGCCCATAGCGCCTAATTCAAGGGCTCCTGTGCCAAGTGCAACCATATGGGAAGAAATACGGTTGAGCTCCATCATCATTACTCGAATTACTGAAGCGCGCTCTGGAACATCATCTGTAATTCCCAAAAGCTTCTCAACAGCTAAGCAGTAGGCAGTCTCGTTGTGCAGTGGTCCTAGATAATCCATTCGAGTTACAAATGTGGTTCCCTGAGTCCAATTGCGGTACTCCATGTTCTTTTCAATACCTGTGTGCAAATATCCAATTCCGCAACGTGCTTCTGTAACTGTCTCGCCTTCGAGTTCTAGCACCAAGCGAAGAACGCCATGTGTTGACGGATGCTGAGGACCCATGTTTACAACTACACGCTCTTCTTTTGTAGCACCAATGTCTTGAACTAGGGCGTCCCAATCTCCACCAGTAACAGAGAAAACTTTGCCTTCAGTTGTATCGCGCGAAGGAGCGTAAGGATCAAAAGTTGTCACTTGTAGCTCCTTCTTTCACTAGGAGCCGGAATAGTTGCACCCTTGTACTCAACTGCAATTCCACCGAGCGCATAATCTTTACGTTGTGGGTGGCCTTCCCAGTCATCTGGCATCAAGATACGCGTCAAACCTGGGTGGCCATCAAAAATGATTCCGAACATGTCAAAAGTTTCACGTTCGTGCCAGTTATTGCCGGCCCACACTTCAACTAATGAAGGGATGTGCGCATCGCCATCTGCGACTGAAACTTCAAGGCGAATTCGCTGATTCTTAGTCATTGAAAGTAGTGGATAAACAGCATGCAATTCACGACCAGTTTGCTCTGGGTAATGAACACCATTAACACCCATGCACATTTCAAACTTCAATTTATCACGCAAAATTAATGCAACTTCAACTAACTTTTCACGCTTAACATGCAGCGTTATTTCGCCACGATCAACAACAACGCGTTCGATTGCATCTGAAAAATCTGGATAGGCACGTTCTAGGTCATCGGCCACATCATCAAAATAACCACCGTATGGGCGCTCAGAAGAGCCTGCAGTACTAGCTTTACGAACTAACCCACCATAGCCAGATGTGTCGCCCGTGCCTTTTGCGCCAAACATTCCCTCACTCATTACGCAAGCAAGCCCTTCATCTCGTGAGTTGGCTTTGCATTCATCGCTGCAAGTTCAACTTCCTTAATGATCTGAGCACGGTTTGCACCAAGCTTTGTCTCATTGATTTGTTCATGTAATTTCAAAATTGCATCAAGCAGCATTTCTGGGCGTGGTGGGCAACCAGGTAGGTAAATATCAACCGGAACAATGTGGTCAACGCCTTGAACAATCGCGTAGTTATTAAACATTCCACCTGAAGATGCGCACGCACCCATTGCAAGAACCCACTTTGGTGCTGACATTTGATCATAAATCTGACGAAGCACTGGTGCCATCTTGTTAGAAACGCGACCCGCAACGATCATTAAATCTGCTTGACGTGGGGATGCGCGGAAAACTTCTCCGCCAAAACGTGCAATGTCATACTTTGCTGCAGATCCAACAGCCATCATTTCAATTGCACAACATGCAAGACCAAATGTTGCTGGCCACAATGAGTTCTTGCGCATATATCCAGCAAGTTTTTCAACTGTGGTTAATAAGAAACCACTCGGAATTTTCTCTTCAAGACCCATTGTTTAGTCCCATTCCAATCCGCCGCGGCGCCACACATATGCATATGCAACAAAAACTGTTCCAATAAAAATTGCCATTTCAACCAAACCAAACAAGCCAAGGGCATCAAATGAAACTGCCCATGGGTAAAGAAACACAATTTCAATATCAAAGATGATGAAAAGCATCGCAGTTAAGAAGTATTTGACTGGAAAACGTCCACCTTCGGCTGCTTGAGGCGATGGCTCAATTCCGCATTCATAGGCATCTAGCTTTGCTCGGTTGTATCTGGCAGGACCTGCGAGCGCGCCAGCAACAATCGAAAAGATCGCGAAGCCAAAACCAATAGCGCCAATCACTAAAATCGGAACGTATGGGTTCGAGGTCACGGTCGAAATCCTAAGGTCGATTGGCCTATGCCGCTGACCGCTAGCCCTTTATCCCGCTGTGAACTGCAACAACCCCGAAAGTTAGGTTCTTCCAGGTGACATCGATCCAGCCAGCTTTTTCCATGCGCACCGCTAAAGCCACTTGGTCTGGCCATGCCCGAATAGATTCGGCCAGATAGACATAGGCATCTGGGTTAGAGGCGGTCTGCTTGGCGATGGCAGGCAATAGCCGCATCAAATAATTCGTATAAATCGTGCGAAAGGGGCGCCATGTTGGATGGCTGAACTCAACAACCACCATTCGTCCTCCTGGCTTGGTCACGCGACGGGCCTCTACAAGCGCCTTATCGAAATCGGCGGTATTTCGAAGTCCATAGGAAATAGTGACAACATCAAAGATCTCGGCCTCAAAGGGCAGATTGAGGGCATCTGCCTTGGAAAAGTTTAGATATGGGCGGGCTTTTCTGCCCTGAGCCAACATCCCCTCGCTGAAATCAGTGGCAAATACCGTGGCTCCAGCCTTAAAAAGGGGTTCTGAGGAAGAGCCAGGCCCTGCCGCCAGATCCAAAATCACCATTCCGGGCTGTGGGGCGATGATTCTCGTGGCCGCTTTGCGCCAAGCCTTCGTGCGGCCCAAACTCAAGAGGTCGTTGACTAGGTCATATCGCTTAGCGACTCCATCAAACATTGCCGCAACCTCATCGGGGTCTTTGCTCAAATTAGCGCGGGACATAGGTGCATTCTCCCTTGAAGTAGGCTCATCCACAACTTAGATACATTGAAAGGTTCCCATGTCGCTATCTGCTACCTCCCTTCGCTCTTCACTTATCCCCCGCTCAACAGCGCTTTCACATGCTGTTTTGGTTGTCAGTGGAGTTCTTGGTTTAGCAGCATTGGCACAAATTGCGATTCCAGTGCCAGGTTCACCAGTTCCTGTTACAGGTCAAACTCTAGGTGTCCTGATTCTGGGAACTGCATACGGATCAACTTTGGGATTTACAACTTTTGCGCTTTATATCTTGGCTGGAATTGCAGGTGCGCCAGTTTTTGCAGATGGTGGACAAGGATTAGATCGCATTGTTGGAGCAACGGGTGGATACCTAATCGGAATGTTGGTTGCAACTTTTGTTTTAGGACAGCTTGCACGATTCCGTTTAGATCAAAAATTCTTAACAGCTCTTCCATCGATGTTAATCGGAACCATCACGACTTTTTCATTTGGTCTCATCTGGTTACACCAATACACCGGACAATCCTGGAGCTGGACATTTGAAAAGGGCTTAACCCCATTTATTGTTGGAGAAGTCTTAAAGATTGCAATTGCTGGAACATCCCTGCCTGCTATTTGGCGAGTTGTTAACCGCAAAAATTCATAATAATGTCACAACTGACTCCAATAACAACTACTCGCCTAGGCGAGCATCTGCCATTACTTGAATTACTTCCAGATGCTAACCCGCTTGCCTGGGTTCGTAGTGGCGATGGTTTAGTAGGTTGGGGAACATATGCAACTACAACAGTTAGTGGTCCACATAGGTTTGCCGATGCTCGTCATTGGTGGCAAAAACAATTAGAGAAGTTAGCGGTCACAAATACTGTTCATGGCAGTGGAACAGGGCCTATTTTATTTACATCTTTTTCATTCTCTCCAGATGATGTTTCAGTCCTAGTAATTCCACAGGTGGTAGCTGGCTCTAAGGGCGAAAAGTCTTGGATTACCTGGATAGGTTCAGATCCTCAACCCGTTCTAAAGACCACCCCTGATGATGTTTCTAATGCAGAGATGACCTGGAATGAGAATCCACAATCTGATATTGATTGGAAGAGTCGCGTTACCACCGCCGTTTCGCGTATTCAATCCGGGGTGTTAGACAAGGTTGTTTTAGCCCGTGATATCACCATTAAATCCAATAAGAGTATTGATCCACGGGCAATCTTGAACCAGCTTGCAGTGGAATATCCAACAACCTGGAAGTATTCGATTTCAGGATTAGTAGGAGCAACACCTGAACTTTTACTTCGCTTATCGCGCGGAATGATCACTTCACGCGTCTTGGCAGGAACAATTAGCAAAACTGGTGATGATGCAAAAGATTTAGCATTAGCAGCATCACTTGCGCGCTCATCAAAAGATTTAGCTGAGCATGAATATGCGGTGAGATCTGTGGCAGAGGCAATCGAGCCATTTTGTTCATCAACAAATGTTCCGGAATCTCCCTTTGTTTTACACCTTGCAAATGTTATGCACCTTGCAACTGATGTGACTGGTGCATTGGTAGAAAAACTTGCTCACACAGATGCATTTACAATTCTTGAGCAATTACATCCAACTGCTGCGGTGTGTGGAACTCCTCGCCCAATTGCTACTGCACTGATTAACGAGATTGAAGGAATGTCTCGTGGTCGTTATGCCGGTCCCGTTGGTTGGATCGATGCAGCAGGTGATGGAGAACTTGGGATTGCGCTTCGATGTGGCCAAATAAATGGAGACACTATTCGCATTTTTGCAGGATGTGGAATTGTTGATGGATCAGATCCTGAGATCGAATTAGCTGAGACATATGCGAAGTTCTCACCTATGCGCAGTGCACTTAAATAGAGCTAAGGTCTTCTACAACTCTTTTTAAGGTATCTGCATTGGATTCGCGATCGGGCACATCACACACAACAACGCTAACGCCAGATATTGGTGCTTTTACTTCTGCCTCTAACTCTTTTAGAGAAGTAATTTGTTTTGCTTGAACACCCATCGCCTGAGCAATCGCAGCAGGATTCAATCCATGCGGTGTGCCAAATACCGTTTCAAAGCCATTTACACCACGCTGCGGCAGTGTTGAAAAGATTCCGCCCCCATCATTATTGATAACTATAAAGCGGCAATTAATCTCTTCTTTGTTTATGAGTCCTGTTAAATCATGCAGGAAAGATAGGTCGCCCAGCACTGCAATTGTGGCCTTGTGGCCGTAGGCAACACCTAGTGCTGTTGAAATGTTGCCATCTATGCCGGCTAATCCGCGATTAGCGTATGTGTGAACGCCAGTACGCGGATGTGCAAAACCTTCAAGATCTCGAATTGGTCGTGATGAAGAGACAAATAGCGCAGTGCCATCTGGAATCGTTGCAGCAATTGTTCGAGCAATGACCGCTTCATTCCAGCCATCCATGGAGCCAATAAGCTTTTGTGCACGCTCAGAAACCTTGTTCCACTTTGCAATCCATTCATCAGATTGAATAACACCTTGAAGATCAGGTAATTCTGTAAATTTACGATCAGCCTGACGATCTGAATCCACCGTTGCAAGACGTTGATCCACAACATAAGTGATCGGGCTGGATTTGATAAAGGCATTGATTGAACGTGACAAAGTTGTTCGCCCAATAACAAGGACAGATTGGGGAATAAGAGTACTTCGTATTTCTGGTGATGCTAAGAAAATAGATGCATGTGCTATCGCATCAGGAAAAGAAAGTGGATCTTCGGTGACTACGGGCCAACCTAATACCTTTGTAAATCGGCTGATTTCTTCAACTGTTAAACCACCGCGATCATGTCCAATTACAACAACTCCTCGCGCACCAACCAAACGAAGTGTGCCGGGCTTGGTGCGTGCGATAAATTCTTTAGGTGCGATGTTGATCTGTGAAAGCCATTCTGAAGAGTCATCTGACAGTAATGGTTCATCAAACTGAAGATTTAAGTGAATAGGGCCATTTCGCAAACTATCGAGCGGTAATTCCATTGGGTAAACAGGCCCGTCAACATCTGCGAAATAACGCACAGCTTTACCAAAAATTCGTGCTTGCTCAGTTGTTTGATTTGCACCAGTTTTACGCAACATGGCCGGACGATCAGCCGTTAAGACCATGAGTAGTGCGTTTGTATGACTGGCTTCAAGTACTGCTGGATGGTAATTCGCAACGGCTGTGCCGCTGGTACACACCACTGGTACTGGCCGGCCTGTTGATTTAATAATTCCAAGTGCGAAAAATGCTGCAGTTCGCTCATCAACGCGCACATGAATCTTGATTAAGCCCTCTTGTGATGCTGCAAAAAACGCCAAGGACAAAGGTGCATTGCGTGAACCCGGTGAAATAACTACATCAGTAATCCCAGCTTCAATTATTTGGCGAACGACAACACGCGCCAGCGAGGTGGAGTTATTCACTTCAGTAACTCCGCAGTTCTCATGATGCGATTCTTCCACCATTCGAAGCGATCTGCACTGACATCTAGACCATCAAAGTTAGGAGTCACATCACTAATTGCAATCTTGCCATCTACTATTGGTAGTTCGGCTACATTTTTTGCTAAGAGCGAGCCTGTGCCAAGACCGCAATCAAAGCCCATGCCCTCAAATGATGCCGCCAAGATAAGCCCGTAGTTAATTCCAACAGCACTTTCTAAGGCACTAGACACCACAACAGGTAAGTTGTGGTGTTCTGCAAGTTTGTGAGCACGTTTAATTCCACCAAGTGGTTGGACCTTTAACATCAAATAATCAACGGCATTAGATAAGTCAAGACTGAATGGATCTTTTGCTTTTCTTAGAACTTCATCTCCGACAATCTTCACATCCACGCGCTTTTTTAATTCGCGAAGTTCCTCAATTGTTGCGCAAGGTTGTTCAACATATTCAACATCGCCAATTGAATTGATGAACTTCTCCGCCTCATCAACGCTCAATAAGCCATTAACATCAACACGTATTGTTGCATTCGGCCGTAAGGTGCGAACAAGTTCGAGGCGATGAAGGTCCTCGCTGACATCGGTGCCGACCTTTACTTTAAAGGTTTTAACTCCCGGAAATGAATTAATAACTCTTTCTAAATCTTGCACCTCATTTAGTGCAGGAATAGTTCCATTAATCGCTACATGTGTGCGATATAGCTGTGGTCTTGGCTGTGTTGCTGCCTCGATCGCACACGCTAGCCATGGTGCAGATTCTGCATCGTCATACTCAAGAAATGGCGAGAACTCTCCCCAACCATATTCACCGTGAATTAAAGCAACCTCACGAAAAGTAACGCCACGAAAATTTGTTGTCGTTGGCAGCGTAACTACACGCAATGTCTCTAGAAGCAATTGATCCATGGACTATGGGCGCTTTGGAAACTTTCCAAAATCAGGTGCGCGCTTTTCCTTATAGGCATCGCGACCTTCTTGACCTTCTTCTGTCATGTAGAACAACAATGTTGCATCGCCTGCAAGTTGTTGCACACCTGCAAGTCCATCTGTGGCAGCGTTCAAACTTGCCTTTAACAAACGAATCGCCATTGGAGAGTTGCGCAGCATTTCGCGGCACCATGAAACTGTTTCTGCTTCTAATTCAGCAATTGGCACAACAGTATTTACAAGCCCCATGTTTAATGCTTCTTGTGCATCATATTCGCGGGTCATAAACCAAATCTCGCGAGCTTTCTTTTGACCAACATGTGCAGCTAACAATCCAGCACCGTATCCACCATCAAAGGATCCCACCATTGGTCCAGTCTGACCAAACTTTGCATTGTCGGCAGCAATTGTTAAATCACAAACAACGTGTAATACATGTCCACCACCAATAGCCCAACCAGCAACCATTGCAACGATTGGCTTTGGTGTGCGACGGATCTGCACCTGAAGATCTAGAACATTAAGGCGACCGATTCCCTTTTTAGCTAATTTATCATCGCCAAGGTATCCATCGTCACCACGAACACTGATGTCACCACCGGAACAAAAAGCTTCTGTACCTTCACCAGTAAAGATGATCACGCCAACTTCTTCATTGTCGCGTGCTAAATTAAAAGCTTCGATTAACTCAATAATTGTTTGAGGACGAAATGCGTTACGAACCTGCGGACGATTGATCGTAATTTTGGCGATGCCATCGCCCATTTGATATTTGATATCTACGAAATCTTCTCCGCCAGGTGCTGTGACCCATTGTGGAATCTCTCGGCTACCAAATTCGCGCTTGATCGGCTTGCTCACATTTCCTCCATCGTCGTTGCTAGCGATAGCCTACGGCTGCAATGGATACCTCGTCACAACGAAAGATTCTGCGGGTCAGCCCTTCATGCGCGATCTCCCCATTAGTTGGAGAAATCACAGCGGCGCTCGTGGGCGATGGCCCCACCCTTGGTTTCGGAGAGATCTCATCTGAATACGCTCCAAGCTATGCCGCCATTGCGATCGGAACATCCGGAACAACCGGCACATCCAAAGAAGTTCTACTGTCATCATCTGCGCTAATTTCATCAGCAAAAGCGTCTAATAAATTTATAGGAGCACAATCTGGTGATACCTGGTCACTCTTGCTTCCGCTGACTCACATCGCTGCGGTCAATGTGATTGTTCGCTCAATGGAACTTGGAACAACGCCAATTGACTTGCGTGATTTTGAAGGTGAATATCCAAACGCAAACTACACCGCAATCGTTCCAACACAATTATTCCGTGCGTTAAATGGAGACCAGCTTTTACTTAACCACCTTAAATCAACAAAGGCAGTGTTGGTTGGTGGTGCTGCGTTATCTCAAACTTTGCGCAATCAAGCCGAACTGGCTGGAATTAAGGTAATCACGACATACGGAATGACCGAAACATGTGGTGGATGTGTTTACGATGGCACGGCACTTGAAGGTGTAGAAATTGAAATTCGAAACGGTAAAATATTTATTAAGGGACCAGTTTTGGCATCTTCAATATCACTTGATAACGGTTGGTTTGAAACTAATGACTTAGGTGAATACGACAACAATGAGTTAGTCGTTCTTGGTCGGTCTGATGATGTAATTATTTCTGGTGGAGAAAATCTCTCGCTAAACGCTGTTGAAAGTTCCCTCAGTTCTGCTTTTCCAAATTCTCAGTTCGCAGCTTTTGCTGTTCAAGACCCCCAGTGGGGACAGAGCTTACAAGTTGCAGTCGTTGGAGCAATTAGCGATGATCAAATCACAGCGCATCTTGAAAAAGATCTTGGTTACTTTGCAAAACCAAAATGCATACATCGCATGACATCGTTACCATTGCTAGGTATTGGCAAGATCGATCGAAAAAGTCTGGCGAAAGGTATTGCGAATGAATAAGTGGGTATTGGGTGCACGTCCTAGAACTTTGCCGGCAGCTATTGCCCCGGTTGTAGTCGCATCTGCATTAGCGGGTCCAGATTTCAATTGGTTTCGAGCAACCCTTGCTCTGAATGTGGGAGTTTGGCTTCAGATAGGGGTCAACTTTGCCAATGATTACAGCGATGGAATCAAGGGTACCGATGATGATCGTGTTGGCCCGATTCGCTTAGTTGCTAGCGGAATAGCAACTGCGAAATCGGTTAAGGGTGCCGCATTTATTTCTTTTGCAATTGCCTGCATCGCCGGTGCTTGGTTGGCTTTTTTGACCTCACCTTTACTCATTATTGTTGGCGCTATTTCGATCGCTGCAGCGTGGGGATACACCGGAGGAAAAAATCCATACGGCTACAAAGGCCTTGGTGATATATCTGTCTTCATTTTCTTTGGAGTAATTGCGACTGTTGGTACTTTCTATGTCCAATCTGAAACAATCACGCTCTTGAGTTTTATTGTTTCAATTCCGATGGGAGTCCTGTCCTGCGCGATTCTTGCAATTAACAATCTCCGGGATAGACCTAAGGATGAGTTGGCCAATAAGTTGACGCTTGCTGTTCGTATCGGTGATACCAAAGCGCGGTACATGTACGTCTCGCTCTTGGCTATCGCACACATTGCGGCCATTGCAACATTGATTCCAACAGCACTCTTAACTTTGTTGCTCCTTCCAATGAGCATTTCGATTTCAAGCCAAGTTCTCAGGGGTGCCTCTGGAAAGGACTTAGTTCCTGTTTTAGGCCGAACCGGCAAACTCCAACTGATATTTTCAATAGTTTTTGCTGTCGGCTTAGCGATACAATAATTTCATGTCACGGGTTCTTCCACTCATCTTGGTCTTTGGTTTAACAATTTATGCGTTAATCGATTGTGCCCGTACTGATGAGTCACAGATCAAAACTCTTCCAAAATGGGGATGGCTACTTCTAATTGTTCTTCTTGGGCCACAAGCACTTGCTATCGGTCCAGTTGCATATTTAATTGCTGGAAGAAACAAGCCAAAGGGACGCAAGGCTCCTAAGCGACGTATTTTGCCGCCAGATGATGATCCAGATTTCTTGGGAAAGCTTTAAAGCCCTGAATAGGTGTGCTTACCGGTTCCCCAAATATTGACGTACACATAATTAAATAAGAATGTCGATCCGGCAAGTAAACATAGCCACGCCGCCCTACGTCCGCGCCAACCAATTGTTACGCGAGCATGTAAGTAAGCGGCATATGCGACCCATGTAATAAATGCCCAGGTCTCTTTTGGATCCCAACCCCAGTAACGACCCCAAGCGCTCTCAGCCCAGATTGCTCCAGCAATAACTGAAAAGGTCCATAATGGAAATACAAATGCGACTAATCGATATGAGAGTTGATCCAAAACTTCTAGCGAAGGTAGACGCTTAGCCCACGCTGTTCGCTCCCCTTTAGTTTCCATATTGTCTAAATACAAATACGCTGCGGCGATTACATTTGCTAACAAGAATACGCCACCTGAAATAATTGCAGTGGATACGTGAATGACTAACCACGGTGACTTTAGAGCTGGAACTAGTGGAGCACTTGGGACATATAAAACAGTTACTGCGGTTCCAAGAGTTAGCAATACTGAAATCGAAACCAGCAAACCTAACCAACGGAGATCATATTTGCGCAGTGCACCTAGATATGCACCAGTAAATGCAAGCGCCCCAGTAATCGAAAACTCGTACATGTTTCCCCAGGGCACACGGCCAGCTGAAATACCACGAGTAACTACACCTGCGAACAAAAGAATAAATCCTAAAATCATCATCGCTGTCGCAACGCGTGCTACTTTTTCAGTGCGTGTGTAATCCAAAGTCTTTGTTGTGTCATTCGGAACTCTTACCGCCCAGGCTGTCTCTATGGCGTGAGCTAAAAATGCCAAGGTGTAGACAGCCATTGCAGAATAAATCAGGTAGTTAGATGCAAAGGCCCAGGTGCGTGACATCTATTTTTCTCCCTTTAATATCCGAATGAACTGTGCTATTTCTACATCTAGTCCTGGTGCGTCATTTTTTGCTAATCCAGCAACCTCTACTTGTGTGCCAACGCGGATCCATATACGTCGTCTACGAGTAAATAGTGAAGCGAGCAGTCCGAGGATCGCAACGATACCGCCCAACAATGCGAAATTCTTTCCGGGATCTGCGACGAAGTTAAGGTTGACCCATTGGATATAGCCTTCAAATTTGATTGATCCACCTGGATACTCAAAGACTTCCCCTGGCTTCAAGGACTTGAGACCAACCTGCAGCATGTCTGAGGTATCTATTCTGTAGACAGACTGCGGAATTCCAGAATCCAATCCAAGATCCCCCGCCCATGCCGCTAACAACAAACGTGGATCCAGTGCTTTAGGGAAAGCGCTCAGTGCACCACCACCATTGGGGTCGCGAACATATGTTGGAACAAAGGATCCAACAAAACCAATTTGTGGCTCTGCATCTGGAACTTTTATTGCGCCAATTGATCGAAGGTTTGAATCTTGTGGCAAGAAGGGAACAGGGCCTTGGAATGCGACATTGCCTTTGGAATCTCTAACAGTTACTACAGGAGAATATCCGTTAGCTTGTAGATAAATTCTGGTACTACCAATAGTCAATGGACTATTTACCTTGATAACTTTCTTTTCTACAACAGACCCACCTTCACGAAGTAGTGAGATATCTAAGGTGTAATCCTCTGGCGCGCTAGTTTCGAGATTGTATTGTGCATCAAACTTGTCTGTCGTGAGCATAAATGCTGGCAGATTTCCATCTTTATACAATCTTCCATATGTCAAGGTGTCATAACTCGTTGGAGTATTTACAAATCTTTCCCCAATATTAATGATTGCTTCACCACGCATACCAAATAGTGAACTAAAACTGATTCCCAACAAAACAAGAATTAACGCTAAGTGGAAGAATAGGTTTCCGGTTTCACGCGCAAAGCCTTTTTCCGCCGAAATTGAACCATCTTTTTCTAGAACCCTAAATCGCTTTGATTTAAACCAAGCCCGAGCAGCCTCTAATTCACTTCCATCAGCTATCCATGTTGAATGATGTTCCATCCGCGAAAGATTTTTCGGAGTCGAAGGCGGTAGTGCGCGCGCTGAGTGAAAATGCTCAATTGTTCGAGGTAATACACAGCCAATTAAGGATATAAATAAAAGAATATATATAGCGCTAAACCAGGGAGATCCGTAAACATCAAAGAGATAGAGACGATCTAACCAGCGCGCAAGCTCTGGCGAATCCTTGAAGAACTGGCCCACCTGTATTGGGTTTTGAGTACGTTGCGGAAACAATGAACCAGGAATAGATGCAACCCCGAGCATTAACAGGAGGATCAAAGCGGTGCGCATGCTTGTCAGCTGACGCCATGCATAACGCAAAATACCAACACTATCGAGCTCTGGAAGTTCCGTTTGTTGGCTCATTAGATCACCGGAATGAAATCAGAGATTAGTGAGCGCATTGAATTAAGTACTTGACCCCAAAAACCAAGAACTTGAAGAACGCCGATTGCAATCAAGAAAACTCCACCAAATTTGGAAATGACATCGCCACGGCGATAAATAAGTGAACGCAACTTCGCAGACTTATCTAGAAATAAGCCTGAAAGGATAAATGGAAGCCCCAAACCTAAGCAGTAACCAAAGGAAAGTACTGCTCCACGCACCGCACTTGACTCTTGAAATGCCAATGTCTGCACCGCAGCTAGCGCAGGCCCGATACATGGTGTCCAACCAATTCCAAATAAAACACCCAGTAGAGGTGCACCTAATAATCCACCAGTCGTGCGCATCTTTGGTCTAATCGTTGGAGAAAAAGGAAAACGTCCGTAGAAGATGAACCCTAAGAAAATTGTTAAGACGCCAAGAATTCTAGAGATGATCTCTTCATTGGCAGAAAGTTGATTGCCCAAACCACCAAACACTGCGCCGTATGAAACAAATACTGCGCTAAAACCTAAAACAAATAAGAGCGAACCCAGAAAGACTTTGCCGCGGTTTACTGAAAATCCAGCTGCAAATGAAAGATAGCCAGGAACCAATGGCAAGACACACGGCGAGAGAAATGAAACAACTCCTGCGATGAAGGCGAATGGGAAAGCTGCTACGAGTACGCCTGAAAATATCTGCTCTACAAAGAACTCTTTCATTCAGCGATCACCCGTTCAATCAGCTGTGTTAATGAAGCGACGGTGACTACCCCTGAAATACGCGCGGCTACCCGCCCATTCTTATCCAGGATTACCGTTGACGGGATGGCATTTGCTGGCAGGGATCCCTTAAATCCGATCAAGATGGAGTCATCTATAACTGTTGGATAAGGGATCTTAAATCTGCGTTCAAAGGCTTCAGCATTTGCGGGATTATCACGAGTTAATATCCCGATGAAGGCAACATTTGTGTATTTGTTTGCCAAAGCAACAAGTATTGGTGCTTCTGCACGGCATGGCGAACACCACGATGCCCATACATTCACTACTGCTACCTTGTCTTTTGTGTATGTGTAGTTTATTCCAGACAAAGTCATCCCAGAAATTTCTGGAGCAATCTTTCTATCTGCAATCTTGATAAATGTTACAGAGCCATCACCTGAAACAAAACTCTCTTCTGCTGAGGATATTCCGCCGCCACTACACCCGCTAAGTGCAATTGCTAATCCAATGACGAGTGCAAGCTTCTTCATTACTGTTTTTCAGGCAAGAGGTGACGTGCTGGCTCGGAATAAGTTAACCCTGAAATAAATCCTTCGTCATCAAAGTGAACGCTGGTGACGGATGCGAGTGTGCACTCTCGTTTGCGCGGATCATGTAATAGACGGCGATTCTCAATTGCGCTGCGCAAAATCCAAATAGGCAGTTGGTGTGAAACACAAATTGCATCTTTACCATTAGCCGCATCGCGAGCTGCAAAAATCGCTGCCAGCATTCGATTAATTTGCTCGTCGTATGGTTCACCCCATGAAGGCTTCCATGGATTCCATAAGTGTTTCCAGGCAGCAGGATGACGTAATACTCCATCGCCAACACCAAATGGTTTTCCTTCAAAAATGTTTGCGGCCTCGATTAAACGTTCATCTGTTGTAATAGAAATATTGTGCACTGCAGAAATGGGTGCTGCAGTTTCTTGCGCACGCTGCAAAGGTGACACATGAAGGGCACCTAATTCAAGAGTCTTTGACCATTCAGCGATCGTGCGAGCCATCTCTTGGCCTCGGTCGGATAATCTCCAACCAGGTTGGCGACCGTACAAAATCTTGTCAGGATTATGGACTTCTCCGTGGCGGACCACATGCACTGTTGAACTCATTGGTAAAGCATAAAGCGTCTCTAAACCCCGTCTATCTGTAAGGTAGTGACATGGCACTCACAGGTAAAAGAGCTGCCTTCTTTGATGTCGATAACACGCTTATACGGGGCTCAACCATTTATTTCTTGGGCCGCGGCATGTATCAGCGTGGTTACTTCACCAAGAAGGATATCTCGCGTTTCGTTTTAGCTAACCTGAGATTTCGCTTAACGGGAAAAGAAAATAAGGAAGAGATCGCTCGCTTCCAGACTGCTGCGACAGATTTTATTGGTGGGCACAATGTCAATGAGATACAAACTATTGCTGAGCAAATTTATGACGAGTTTGTCTCTCCTGCAATGTGGCAAGGAACAATTGATATCGCCCAGAACCATATTGCAAATGGAGTTGAAGTTTATCTAGTTACTGCAGCCCCTGAAGATATGGCTACTTTAATTGCCAAGAGATTGGGTTTGACTGGCGCTCTTGGAAGTAAAGCAGAAATCAAAGATGGTCTTTACACCGGAAATATGAATGGCGCGCTATTGCATGGAAAAGAAAAAGCGGTTGCAATTCGAGAATTAGCAGAGAGAAAAGGTTTTGATCTAGAAGATTGTTTTGGGTATTCAGATAGCAACAATGACCTACCACTACTGCAATGTGTTGGTCATCCATCTGCAATTAACCCAGATGCATTGTTGGGTTTGCGAGCCATGGCTGAAGGTTGGCCTATTCATGACTTCCGAAGGGCTAGATTTATTGGTCGCGCTGTTTCCCCAATCGTGGTGCGACTCGCAGCAATTGGAACCTGGTTGACTCCGCGTAAACGATGATGTGAATTAACAAGAACGGCCAATTTGCCAGTAATGTAGGCAAGTTATGGAAATGCGCTCCTTCTCCGACTACTTACGTAGCGTTGATGATGCTGCCCTTTTAGATTTATTCACCGCTCGTCCAGATTTAGTAACTCCTGTTCCCCCTGACATCGCCTCCCTTGCTGTGCGGGCGTGCTCTGCACCTAGCTTGGCTCGTGCTATTGATTCACTCAATCAATGGCAGTTCCAAGTTTTAGAAGCCGCGGCATCTCTCAATGAACCATTCTTAGAAAAAAGTGTCGTAACACTTACTGATAAAGAAGCAAAGACCGTCTTAGAGCACCTGGTAAAGATTGGTCTTGTTTATCCATCCGAAGATGGCATGCGCTTGCCAACGCAACTGCGCGATGTAATCGGAATAGAGCCGGCAGGTTTAGGACCAGCTTCCATGGCAAAATTGAAACTCAGTGATTTAGAGGATGCACCAGCAGATGCCAAGAAAGTCTTGGATCGTCTGGTGTGGGGTCCTCCCCGCGGCAGTGTTGGGGATATAAAAAATCCTGGACCTGGAGTGACTTGGCTTCTTGACAAGAAATTCTTAGTTCCGCTGGATCAGCGAACAGTAATTTTGCCTCGCGAAGTCGCAATTGCATTGCGCGGAGGAAAGATACATAAAGAACGATTCATAAAGCAGCCAGCACTAAGTGGTGCAAAGCGCGATGAACGCCAGATAAATCTTGCGGCGATTGCAAATGTTTCAACCGTTCTTCGCTGGGTCGAAGAACTACTTAATTTCTGGGCTGATGAACCAGCGGATGCATTAAGAGCTGGTGGCCTTGGGGTTCGCGATCTCAAAATTATTTCGACACATTTAGGTGTTGATGAATCCTGCACTGCATTTGTCGCAGAGCTTGCATACCTTGCCTCATTAATCAGTATCGATGCAGATGATCGAATTATGCCAAGCAATAAATTTGATATCTGGTTGATGCACACACCTGCTGATCGCTGGCAAATGTTGGCATCACAGTGGTTAATCACCTCGCGGGTAAGCGGATTAGTCGGACGGGTAGAAGCAAAAAATGTTGCAGCCCTCGGGCCCGAATTAGACAGAGTCAATGCAGCGCGTGTGCGTGCTTTAACCCTTGAACTACTGGGAGAAAACCAAGGAATTGCTCCTGATTGGAATAGCTTCAAGGAAGTTTTGTCATGGCGCGCACCTGTACGTCGTAACTCTTCACTGCAGGATGAACTCGCAGAATGGACACTTCGTGAGGCTGAATGGCTAGGAATTACAGGCCAAGGAGCACTCTCTAAATTTGGTGCCCAATTTCTTGCTGGTGACGACCTAAGTTCTATCAATGAAGATCTACCTAAGACTGTGGATCACATCCTGATTCAAAGTGATAACACCGCAATTGCGCCAGGACCACTAGAACATGAAATTTCACAAGCACTTGCAATGATGGCTGAGATCGAAAGCCGGGGTGGCGCAACTGTTTACCGATTTACCGAAAGCACAATTCGGCGCGCCTTAGATCACGGTAAGACGGGTGATGAAATTAAAACATTCTTAATCAAGACATCAAAGACACCGATGCCACAACCGCTGGAGTATTTGATTGCAGATGTTGCAAAAAAGCATGGCAAATTGCGAGTTGGAAATACATCTTCATTTATTCGATGTGAGGACACGGCATTAATTTCACAGATCATGAATGACAAAAAGCTTGAGATCTTGGCTCTGCGACGCATTGCGCCCGAAGTTGTCATTTGCGATATGGATGCAACTGATGCAATGCGCGTTCTGCGCGAATGTGGTTATTTACCTGCAGGAGAATCTGCAAATGGCATGATTTTGACTGGACCTAAAACAAATCGCGCATTAACAAAGCCACGTCCCCCACGTGTTATTGGTGAAGTTGAAATTCCAGATGCGGAGAGTTTAAAAACTGCTATCCGTGCATTACGCACTGGTGAGAAATCAACCTACCGCCAGACTCGTTTGCGACAAGTTGCAAGTGAGGCATTAGGCCAACTTCCCCGAACAACTGCAAATGTGACAATGGATATTCTGAATCAATTTATTTTTGATGAAAAAACCCTTTCAATCGGATATGCCGACAACAATGGTGGAGTAACCCATCGAATCATTGACCCGATACGCATTAGCGCAGGTGCCTTGATCGCCCGCGATCATGCAACGGGAGAGGTCCAATCCTTCAGAATCCCACGCATCACAGGCGTGGCACCGCTATAGACTTACCCCATGTTGGCAGCCCTTGAAGCGTTAGTTAAGTTGGAATCACCAACTGAAGATCTAGATGCCTGCAACGATGTTGTTCATCTAGCAAGTGACATAGCAACCAGAATTTTAGGAACACCTGCAGAAATCCGTGAAGTAAATGGTCGTCCGGTTTTCTGGTGGGGTGCACCAAATCCTGACGTTGTCCTGCTTGCCCATTTAGATACCGTGTGGCCAAAGGGATCTTTTCAACCTTTGTGGAGCGTTGAGGGAACAGCTGCTCGTGGTCCAGGAATTTTCGACATGAAAGCTGGTTTTGTTCAGGCGTTGTATGCCATGAAGGGAATTACAGGAAGTGCAGCTTTAATTGCAACTACTGATGAAGAAACTGGTAGTGCAACAAGTAAAGAATTCATTAAAGAAATTTCTGCAAAAGCTAAAGCAGTTTTAGTTTTAGAAGCAACACTTGACGGTAAAGTTAAAACTGGCCGTAAAGGTACTGCGATGTATCAGGTCAAAATTCATGGCAAGGCATCACATGCTGGATTAGAACCTGAAAAAGGTATCAACGCAACAATTGAAATTGCACATGCTGTATTAGCAATCACGGCGATGGAAAATTCAGAGCATGGAACAACTGTTGTTCCAACAACACTTCATGCAGGAAACACAACAAACACCGTTCCTGACCTTGCAATCCTTGATATTGATATACGTTCATATTCAATGGATGATCTAAAACGAGTCGACGCAGCAATTAAGGGCCTAAAGCCTGTAAATGCTGCAACCCGCTATGAAATCACCGGTGGGTTTAATCGACCTCCCCTAGAAACAACTTCAACAATGGTCCTATACGAGCGAGCAGAGAAAGTTGCAAAAGAACTTGGAATGCCACCTTTGGGGCATGCATCAGTTGGCGGAGCTAGTGATGGCAACTTTGCCGCTGCTGCGGGCGCACAGGTTCTAGATGGCCTTGGTGCAGTTGGTGGTGGAGCACACGCAGCACATGAATGGGTAGACATCAGTACCCTTGAAGATCGCAGCAGGCTTTTACACGCGCTAATAAAGGATTTACTTAATGACTGATGGTCCGCTGATTGTTCAGAGCGACAAAACCTTACTGCTCGACATCGACCATCCAATGTCCACTGAATGCCGACGGGCTATTGCGCCATTTGCTGAATTAGAGCGATCACCAGAACATATTCATACATATCGTTTAACACCGCTTGGCTTGTGGAATGCACGGGCTGCAGGACATGATGCAGAGCAGGTAATCGATACATTAATTAAGTACTCGCGCTATGCGGTCCCTCATTCAATTCTTATTGATGTTGCAGAAACTATGTCTCGCTATGGGCGCTTGCGTCTTGAGATGGACCCTGTGCACGGCTTGATTCTCATAACCACAGATACGGCCGTTCTTGAAGAGGTAATTAGAGCAAAGAAGATTGCTCCACTACTTGGTGCCCGAATTGATCCTGAAACAATTACAGTTTTACCTAGCCAACGCGGACAGATCAAGCAATCACTATTGCGTCTTGGTTGGCCAGCAGAAGATTTTGCAGGCTATGTTGATGGTCAAGCACATGAAATTTCTTTAGTGCAAAAGGATTGGAAGATACGTCCTTATCAAGAACTTGCTGCTGAAGGCTTCTGGCATGGGGGTTCAGGTGTTGTCGTTCTTCCGTGCGGTGCCGGTAAGACGATTGTTGGCGCTGCAGCAATGGCACATGCCAAGGCAACGACCTTAATTTTGGTAACCAACACAATTGCTGCGCGTCAATGGCGCGAAGAATTGCTAAAGCGCACAACTCTCAACGAAGATGAGATTGGTGAATATTCAGGGGCCAAAAAAGAGATTCGTCCTGTAACTATTGCTACATACCAAGTTATGACCAAGAAGAAGAATGGTGTGTATGCGCATTTGGATCTCTTTGATTCATACGACTGGGGTTTGATTATTTACGATGAAGTGCACTTACTGCCTGCGCCGATCTTCCGCTTTACCGCTGATATCCAATCACGCCGCCGTTTAGGGTTAACTGCAACATTAGTGCGCGAAGATGGCATGGAGGGTGAAGTTTTCTCACTGATTGGGCCAAAGCGTTTTGATGTGCCGTGGAAAGAGATTGAAGCACAGGGTTATATCGCCCCAGCTGAATGTATTGAAGTGCGCGTTAACCTGACAGAAACTGAGCGCTTGGCATATGCAACTGCAGAGCCTGAGAATCGTTACCGCAGCTGTGCAACAACTCGTACAAAGCGTGATGTTGTCGAAGCTTTAGTAGAAAAGCATGTAGATGATCAGGTACTAGTGATTGGCCAGTACATCGATCAACTTGATGATTTGTCTGAAGTATTGGGTGCACCTCTCATCAAGGGTGAAACTCCAATTAAAGAACGTGAGATTCTTTTCAATAAGTTTAGAACTGGAGAAATTAAGTGTTTAGTGGTTTCAAAGGTTGCTAACTTTTCAATTGATTTACCAGATGCAACAATTGCAATTCAGGTATCTGGCGCATTTGGAAGCCGTCAAGAAGAAGCTCAGCGTCTAGGGCGAATCTTGCGACCAAAATCTGATGGCCGCAGCGCAAAGTTTTATTCAGTAATTTCTCGTGACACTATCGACCAAGATTTTGCACAGAACCGTCAACGCTTTTTGGCTGAACAAGGTTATTCTTACAAAATTATTGATGCTGACGATGTTTTTCAAGGGAAGATCTAAATCGTTCGGGGTCTACCCGCCAGAAGTCATGGTGTGTTCCGTCAATCTGCGTGACAGGAATTTTCTCCCCGTACAATTTTTCTAACTCTTCGCTTCCATCAATGAGAATCTCTTGGATTTCAAAGTTGAGCTCCCCCTGCATTGATTGCAGAACTGATAATGCTTCCTCGCAGAGATGGCAACCGGTTCGCCCATAAATTGTTACGAGTGTCATGTAATCACCCTTTCTGACCTGACAATTCACTTAGAGAATCGGTAATTCCTACCCCTGACCTTAAACCACACTCGCTGCCCTGATAGCGTTGGGCTCATGCAGCGCATTAAGAGATTAGGGATTTTTGCCTTTGCGGGCATTCTGGTCGCCTCAATTCTTGTCGCACCATCTGCGCCGGCTCTAGCATTTAAGCAAATCCCTGCGACTAACTGGGGTTACACATATGCAGGTTCTGATCCTGTAACTAATTCAACCCCTCGCCAAGTCGAAAAAAATCTTGAGGTTAAATCTAAGTTTGTTGTTAAGTACAACAACTTTCCAGATTGGGCAAAAAAAGAGGTTCAAGCGGCAGTTAATGTGTGGTCGGCTAATTTCAGTTCCTCTGTTGTAATCACAGTTGATGCATCATGGGGTCGATCAAGTTCGTGGGGTGTTCTAGGAAGTGCTCGTCCTGGTAGTTTCTTTTCAGCGTTTTCAGGAGCACCTGATCCATCACTATGGTATTCATCAGCTACTGCAAATGCGTTAGCGGGAAGAGATTTAGATAAAGCTAATCCTGAAATTATCATTCAAGTTAATTCTGCAGCAGTCTGGAATACTCGAGGTGATGGATCACCATCGTCAAGTGAGTACGATCTTGAATCTGTTTTCATTCACGAACTAGGCCACGGTCTAGGTTTTCTTTCTAATGACGCATACGATCCATATTACGGATTAGGTAGTTTGGATCAACCAACACCATTTGATGCATATCTTCAGACCGCAGATGGGCGACGTCTTGCCGATCTCCCAACACCCTCAAAAGAACTCGGCAGCGCACTAACTTCATCATTGGTATGGAATGGTGCACTTGGTATCAAGGCAAATGACGGCATTAAGCCGAAAATGTACACACCTTCTCGCTATGAATCTGGGTCATCAACTTCACACCTTGATGAAAATACTTTTTCAAAGTCTGGTCTTGATTCAGTGATGACTCCAAACCTTGATCCAGGAGAAGTATTTCGCCAACCTGGTCCACTTCTCTTGGCGATGATGGAAGACATGCGCAATAAACCTCCAGCAGGTGTTGCCACAGAGCTTCCACTGTCACCGCGTAATGTGCAGGCATTCACAGGAGATTCTTCTGCACTCATTTCATTTGATCCCCCAGTAAACCTGCGAACTGCGCAGATCAGCGAATATGTCATCAAAAACATTAAGACCGGCGTTGAGAAGAAATCACTCACAAGTCCCGTACTTATGACTGGTTTAAAAAATGGGAGTTCTTACAGTTTTTCAATCAGCGCCAAGAATGCACTGGGCACTTCCGATCCTGTAGTAACCAAGGCGGTTACACCACAAGCTGGTTGGAAGAGCGCCGTGCTCGATACAGCAGCTGATGGAAAGAGCGTTGCAAGTACAACATTTAATGGTCAACCGGCAATTGCATATACCGATACAAAAAGTGGTGATCTAAAGCTTGCAACCTACGATGGTAAAAAGTGGAAGAAAGTCACCGTCGATGGTGCTGGAGGAAGTGGCGGTCGCACAACTGACAATATTTCTGGCTCTATTTCCATGTGCGTAAATGGCAGTGGATTGAAACAATTTCTTCATATTTTCTACAGTGATTCAACTGAAAAAGATCTGCGATACGCGGTGTATAACGGCAAGAGTTTTGCAATCGAAGTCGTGGATGGCAATGGTCCTGCAGTCAATGATTACGCAGATTTAGTCCGTGTGCGCACATCTAGTGATGTAAGTGTCGCAAATGCCTGTATAGCAACAGCAAGCACTGTTCAAGTGTTTTATCGCGATGAAACCCAAGGCGTGCTGCTTGGCGCAGTTAAAACAAAAACCTCTTCTTGGAAGTATGAGCTAGTCGATGGTGATCGTAAAACTGATGGTCGAACAACAGGTGATGTCGGATTTCACTTACAGGCAATCTTTGATGGTTCTAAGACTTACCTCGCCTACGATTCAGTAGTAAGTATGAATCAGAAAAAGGAAATTACTTCTGGTGCCATCCGTATTGCAGCACGAACTGGTATAGAAACAACAGCTTGGAGTTACCAGACTTTGGACATATCTACTGATGATGCATCGGTTTTTGGTTTCGATGTTGCACTTGCGAAGGTAAGTGGCGATGTGATGGCAACCTGGTTAGCTGCATCAACTGCATCAGCGCCAAAACCTAATCAAGTCCGATGGGCTTTATTAAGTGATCCAACAAAGATTTCAAAATTAACGACAGAGAATTTCGGAACACCAGGTGAGTTTTTAACTACAGATGGAAGAACAATTATTTTTAATTGTCAGGAAAGACTATGCGCTTTAGATACAAGCAAAAAAGAGTTAGGACAATCTGCAATACGTTTAGTCAGCAGTACCCAAGGCTCTGAACCTACTCAGAGCGCTTGGGTAACTGTAAACAAAGTTAAATTCGTGCTTGCTACTGTTAACGGGAAGCTTGCACTTCTAAAGCCGTAATTATTACTTAGCGTTACGGCGCTGAATGCGAGTCTTCTTAAGAAGTTTCTTGTGCTTCTTCTTCGCCATGCGCTTACGTCGCTTTTTAATTACGGAACCCATATGTCACGCTCTCATTTCTACAGTTCGCACTGAGTGTGCGGGGGTTTAGGCTACCGCGGAAGTAGGGTAAAAATCGAAACCGATTCTGCGCTTGAAGTAAGGGCTAAAACCCCGACCTCCTTGGAAATGAGCAATCCAAGTACTTCTTTCTGGCCCGCAGCGCCGCTATCGGCTGCAGCGATAACACCTTTGGAGTCAAAGGTAAGTAATAGAGGTGTTGGTGACTTAGGGCTCCAATTCAATTGTGTGATTGCACCCGTTGATATGAAGAACGCGTAAGTCGATGACGCAGAAAGAGTTGGTCCAGTTGACGCAAATCGATAAGTCCATGTTGGTGCAAAGGCAAGTGAAAACTTTGTAACCGCTGATTCAGTTTTTCCTGCTGCAACCACCTCCCCAGCAAGTAGTAATGAGGAAGAAGCGCTATTCCAAATTCTCTTTCCTTTTGAAACCGAGCTACGCACAACGGAGGTAATCTTTAACGCTTTGGAAACCTTCACCAATACTCCATCCGTGATTCCAGCAACTTTCTTTCCTGCCAATGTTTCAGAACTTGATCCTGCAACTGTCAATGTTCCATCAGGATGTCTCACAACTGCGTCTGCTGTTGTGGATAATGACCCAATTTGAAGTAACTTAGTAAAGACGCCCACTAAATCTAGATTTACTAAAAATCCTGCATTGCCTTTGCTGTTAGCAATAATTCCAACAACTGATGCACCGTTCTTATCAACACTTATTGCGGTTGGAAACAGCACAGAACTAGTTGGCATAGAAGTTGTAGATATCAATGCCCCTGCTGGACTAACTTTCCAAATAGTTATTGCTTGTAGGTTGCCAACAAATACTGATGGTGGAATAGCCGCGTTATCTGGATTTAAGGGTGTTGCAGTTGGCGTGGGCACAACCAACCCCGTCGCAAGTGGTGTTGCACCAGTTATCCAAATATTTCCGGCTGAGTCAACTGCAGCCGCAGTAGCAATCGATGCTGCAGACTGATCCAGAGATAAGTTCCACAACTCTTTACCTGTCACATCAATAGCCCGGGCATAAGCCTTTGATGACTTAGTCCCAAAAACAATTATTGATTTGCCGCTAACAACTGCGCCACTTACTTCATCAGGTGAGCCGACTGTTGTCAGCAATTGCATTGGTTTGACGTTGATCTTCTTCGGTGCCGCCTGCGAAACTGGTGTAACTACTAATAAAGCAAGTAAAACAAAGGCTATAAAGCGTTTCACGCTAATTCCTGCGAACGATGGCTAGCCGCCTTCATTGCTTTGGCGACCATTGAGTTGAGATCACTTGATCCAAAAGATGCCAGCGCAGCAGCAGTAGTGCCGTTTGGGCTTGTTACATTTTCGCGCAGCGTTGTTGCGCTCTTGCCTGATTCATCCAACAACTTCGCAGCACCAACAATTGTCTGGATCGTGAGCGTCGTCGCATCTTCTTGGCTAAGACCTAACTCTTTAGCTCCTGCAACCATTGCTTCCACAAATGCAAAAAAGTAAGCAGGGCCAGATCCGCTAGTTGCAGTTACTGCATCTTGAAGATCCTCAGAAACTTCAATTACCTTGCCAGTTGCTGCCAAGAAGCCCAATACAAATTTCTTGTGATCACCTGTGACGCCAACACCCATTGAAGCCGCAGCCATACCAGCACCAACCATGGTCGGCGTATTGGGCATTACGCGGATTACAGGGTTGGCGGTTCCAAGTGCACTACTTATAAAGGAGATTGTCTTGCCTGCTACAAAAGTGATTACAACTGCTGCAGGGTTGATGAATCCCTTTATCTCTTCAAGTACCGCAGCCATATCCTGAGGCTTAACTACCAATAGCACTGCATCTGCAGCTGCAACATTGGTTGCTAGTGGGGCTTGCTTGATTGAATACATAGCAGTTAGTTCTGAGCTTCGATCAGCACGCTTTTCTGAAATCGTAATCAAATCTGGATTAACACCAGATGAAATTAATGCAGAAATCAAGGCCTCGCCCATAATGCCGGCGCCAACAACTGCAACCTTGGATTGCTGATTCATGTATCAAGCCTACCTGTTACTCCTGTAGGCTCTGCGACTATGTCAGAAGTTAAAGCTGGATTTGCGCGTGATTGGGTTGAATTTTTCGACCCTAATGATGCTGAAACTATTTTCAAGTGCGACCTGACCTGGTTGACCTCATATTGGACATGTATTTATGGCGATGGTTGCCAAGGTGTATTTAAAAGCCAGCCATTTTCTGGATGTTGCACCGAAGGTGCGATGTATACAGATAAAGCTGATGAAGAGCGCACAATTAAGGCTGCTGCTTATCTAACTCCTGAGATGTGGCAGGTCTATAACGAAGTCTGCCCAAAAAAGCCTGGCGGTGATTTACGAATTTCTGAAAAAGATGAAGATGGGGAACGCAAAACTCGTCGCGTAGAAGACGGTTGTATTTTCTTAAACCGTAAAGGTTATGAAGCCGAAGGGTTCACTGGTTCCTTTGGTTGCGTACTGCACCATGTCGCACAACGCGATGGAAAACACTTTGCAGATACAAAGCCTGATGTGTGCTGGCAGTTGCCGTTGCGTCGTAGTTTTGAAACTCGCGAATACGGCGAGCGCGAGTACTCAGTAACAGTAATCGGTGAGTACGAACGCCTTGCTTGGGGCGATGGTGGAGAAGATTTTGACTGGTACTGCACAAGTAACAGTGATGCTCACGTTGGAACCGAGCCTGTGTATATCTCTAATAGGTATGAACTTGAACTTCTGATGGGCAAGGACGCCTATGGTGAATTAGCGCGCCTATGCGATGTCCGCATGCAACACATCCGTGACTCTGCCGCCCGCAACCTTCCACTATTTATCATTCAGCATCCAGCGACTTTGGCTGCCCAGAAGAAATAGTCAGCCCCTTGTCATAGGGTTACCTCATGGCCAAGGTTGAAAAAGATCCATTCCGCTGCACCGAATGCGGTTGGACATCCCAAAAATGGGTTGGTCGCTGTGGTGAATGCCAAGCATG
>JAIOWZ010000035.1 GCA_021741905.1 Candidatus Planktophila sp.
TGGCCAATGGTTGCTGCCGGAACATCAAATGATGACATTAAGATCGCGCGCGAAATGGCGCCTGACTGGGATTCTCAGGAGCTCTAATGAGTACTCACACACTTTCAGTTCTGGTTGAAAACTCACCAGGTGTACTTGCCCGCGTTGCAGGGCTTTTCTCACGTCGCGCCTACAACATCGACTCTTTGGCTGTGGGTCCAACAGAAAATCCTGATATTTCAAGAATGACTATTGTTATTAATGTTGAAAGCCATTCGCTGGAGCAGGTAATTCGCCAGCTCGATAAGTTAGTAAATGTCATTCATATTGCAGAGCTGAAGTTAGATGATTCTGTTCAAGCAGAGCTGTTGCTTGTGAAGATTTCTGCTACATCAAAGAACAAGTTTGATGTTGAAGCCGTCCTTGATACCTATGGGGCATCAATAGTTGATGAGGATGCAGAGTCCTTGACAGTTGAGGCAACCGGGGATGCAGCAAAAATTAGTGACCTGCTTAACGCCCTAGAGCGTTTTGGCATCCGTGAACTCGCTCAATCAGGCCTAGTAGCTATTGAGCGTGGCAGTGGCTCGCTGGCAGACCGTACCCTTAGCACTCAAAGTATTCCTACCGCTGATAGCGGCCAGGCTGATTACCAAAACTAAGAACGACCAACACAAAGAGCGAATGGAGTAATACCGTGGCAGCAACGATGTATCACGAAGAGGATGCTGATCTATCAATCATCCAGGGTCGCAAAGTCGCGATCATCGGTTACGGCTCACAAGGACATGCACACGCGCTTAACTTGCGCGATAGCGGAGTAGATGTTCGTGTCGGACTAAAGGATGGTTCACCATCACGTGCAAAGGCAGAGGCTGAAGGCCTTCGCGTTGTCAGTGTTGCTGAAGCCGTCCAGGAGTCAACAGTCATCATGATTTTGGCACCGGATCATCTGCAGCGTCATATCTACACAGATTCAATTTTGCCAAATCTTAAAGATGGCGATGCATTGTTCTTTGGACATGGTTTCAATATTCGCTTTGGATACATCAAGCCATCAGCTTCCGTTGATGTGTGCATGGTTGCGCCAAAGGGTCCAGGACACTTGGTGCGTCGTGAGTACGCAGCAGGTCGCGGTGTACCAGTAATTGTTGCGGTAGAACAAGATTCAACAGGTAGTGCGTGGCCATTGACACTGTCATATGCCAAGGCAATCGGTGGACTTCGTGCTGGCGGAATCCTGACAACATTTACAGAAGAGACAGAGACAGATCTATTTGGTGAGCAGTCAGTACTTTGTGGCGGTGCATCCCAGTTGGTTATGTACGGATTCGAAGTACTTACCGAAGCTGGATACCAGCCAGAAGTTGCATACTTCGAGTGCTTGCACGAACTTAAGTTAATTGTTGACCTTATGTATGAAGGTGGCATCGCCAAGCAGCGTTGGTCAGTTTCTGACACCGCAGAGTTTGGTGATTATGTTTCTGGTCCACGTGTGATCGATCCACACGTTAAGGAAAACATGAAGGCAGTTCTTGCAGATATTCAAAGCGGTGTCTTTGCAAAGCGCTTCATTGATGATCAAGAAGCTGGCGGAGTTGAATTTAAGACACTTCGCACAAAGGGTGAGACGCACCCAATTGAGAGCGTTGGCCGCGAACTTCGCAAAATGTTCTCTTGGATGAAGCAGTCAAAGGGCGACGATTACAATGAAGGAAGCGCAGCGCGTGGCTAAACCTATTGTTTTAATCGCTGAAGAACTAAGCCCAGCAACACTTGAAGCGCTAGGTCCTGATTTTGAAGTTGTTAATTGCGATGGCGCAAATCGCGTAGAACTTCTGGCAGCACTTGGTAAAGGTGTAGATGCGGTATTGATCCGTTCTGCAACCAAGATGGATGCAGAAGCGATTGCCGCTGCAAAGGGGCTTAAAGTAATTGCTCGCGCCGGTGTTGGTCTGGACAATGTTGATATTCCTGCGGCAACTGCGGCAGGTGTCATGGTGGTTAATGCACCCACATCAAACATCGTTTCAGCTGCCGAACTAGCGATCTCGTTGCTGATGGCATCTGCACGCTTTATTTCTCCAGCACACGCAGCGTTGCGTAATGGAAAGTGGGCTCGCTCGAAGTACACAGGTGCAGAAATTTTTGAGAAGACTCTTGGAATCGTTGGCTTTGGTCGCATTGGTCAACTAGTTGCTCACCGCATGCAGGCATTTGGAATGGATGTAGTTGCCTACGATCCATATCTCCAGCCAGCACGTGCCGCACAACTTGGTGTGCGCCTCGTTGAACTTGATGAATTACTAAAGATTTCAGATTTCATCACCATTCACCTTCCAAAGACAAAGGAAACTGCAAACCTGATTGGTGTTGAAGCACTAAAGAAGGTAAAGCCATCTGTTCGAATCATTAACGCTGCGCGTGGTGGCGTTCTTGATGAGGCAGCACTCTTTGATGCAATCACCGAAGGACGCGTAGCAGGAGCTGGTCTGGACGTGTTCTCAACTGAACCTTGCACAGACTCACCGCTATTTACTTTGGATCAAGTAGTTGCAACACCGCACTTAGGTGCTTCAACTGATGAAGCACAAGAGCGTGCAGGTATCGCTGTTGCTGTCTCAGTGCGTAAAGCACTGGCTGGCGAGCTCGTCCCGGATGCGGTTAACGTTAAGGGTGGGGCTATTCACGAAGAGATTCGCCCTAGTTTGCCTTTGGTTGAAAAGATGGCTCAGATTGCAACCGCAATCGCAGGTGAGGCTCCAGTAAGCATGGACTTAACTGTCAGAGGCGATATTTCTGGCCATGATTCTTCAATTCTTGCAACAAGTGCTCTTAAGGGCGCACTACTTGCTTGCGGACTTTCAGATGTTACATATGTCAATGCTCCTGCACTTGCTGCCGAGCGCGGTGTCACATCTGCTGTCACAACAGATCCTGAAAGCCCTGAATACCGCAGCATGATTTCACTTCGCGCAGCACTTGCCGATGGCAAGATCGTTACCGTTGATGGAACCTTGATGGGTATTCGCAAGGTCGAAAAGATCATCGCAATTGATGGATTTGATCTTGATCTTCCACCAACTGAAAATCTCTTGTTCCTTCGTTACTCAGATAAGCCAGGTGTTGTTGGCGCTGTTGGTAATGCATTAGGAAAAGCTGGCATCAACATTGCAGGCATGCAGGTTGCGCGCAGTACAGCCGGCGGAGATGCATTGATGGCAATCACAGTTGACTCACTTATCAGCGATGACATTACTGAATCTGTTAAAAAGGAAACTGGAGCAAATCTTGTTCGCTCCGTAACTTTGGTGGGGTAATGACAACAATTAATTTGGCAATTATTGCAGGCGATGGCATCGGCCCTGAGGTTGTAGGAGAAGGCCTCAAGGTTCTAGATGTTGTTGCAAAGAAGTATGGGGTCGAATTTAAAAAGACTTCCTACGATCTTGGCGCAGCATTCTGGCATCGCACAGGTGAAGTTTTGCCTGATGCAACTTTGGCTGAGCTTGCAAAAGCAGATGTAATTTTGCTTGGCGCGGTTGGCGATCCAACTGTTCCAAGTGGAGTTCTAGAGCGCGGACTTTTACTCAAGCTTCGCTTTGCCTTTGATCACTACATCAATCTGCGACCTGCCCGTTTGATGCCAGGAGTTGCAGGTCCATTAGCTACAAAAGCTCCTATTGATTTCGTAGTTGTTCGCGAAGGTACAGAAGGCCCATATGTTGGCGCAGGTGGCGTTCTAGCTGAAGGCACTGATGCTGAGATTGCGACCGAAGAGAGTTTGAATACTCGACGCGGGGCAGAGCGCGTAATCCGTGATGCATTTGAGCGTGCTTCCAAGCGTGATCGTAAGAAGCTAACTTTGGTGCACAAGAACAATGTTTTAACTCGCGCTGGTGGTTTGTGGACCCGCACATTTAACGAAGTTGCAAAAGAATACCCAGCAGTTACAACAGATTATCTTCACGTTGATGCAGCATCGATGTTTTTTGTTACAAATCCAGAGCGCTTTGATGTTGTTGTCACGGATAACCTTTTCGGAGACATCCTGACTGATATCGCTGCGGCAATCTGTGGCGGTATCGGGTTAGCTGCTTCTGGAAACATCAATCCAACCGGTAAGTTCCCATCAATGTTTGAGCCAGTTCATGGTTCAGCACCAGATATTGCTGGAAAAAATCTTGCTGATCCAACTGCAACTGTTATGTCTGTTGCGATGATGCTTGATCATCTTGGCTTTGCAGATGCTGCCCGCGATGTTGAAAGAGTAGTGGCAGCAGATTTGCTCACGCGCGGTGATAAAAAGCGCAGCACAACTGAAGTTGGAGATGCGCTAGCAAGCGCTCTGTAATCATGAAGATCACTCTTAATCCAAACGCTAAAGATGTCGCTACGCGTGATGCGCTAGTTGCCGAAGGTGGTTTTGGTAAGTACTACACCGATCACATGGTGATGTGCGAATGGAGTGAAAAGGATGGCTGGGGCGAACCACACTTAATGCCCTACGGCCCAATTTCTTTAGATCCTGCAACAGCAGTTTTCCATTATGGCCAAGAAATTTTCGAAGGCATGAAGGCATATCGCCAGCCAGATGGCTCAATTGCATTGTTTCGCCCAACAGCTAATGCAAAGCGATTTGCTAACTCAGCTAAGCGTTTAGCACTTCCTGAAATGCCTGTTGAATTGTTTATGGAAACAGTTGAAGCACTTGTTACACAAGATGCCGGATGGGTGCCAAGCAAGGTAGGCGAGTCTCTTTATATCCGCCCATTTATGATCGCAACTGAAGTTGGTTTAGGTGTTCGCCCGACAAATAAGGCGACATACATTCTTATTGCAACGCCAGCTGGTGCTTATTTTGACCCTTCAAAGGCTGTTTCTGTGTGGATCTCAACTGAATATGTCCGAGCAGCACAGGGCGGAACGGGCGAGGCTAAGTGCGGCGGCAACTATGCAGCATCTTTGATCGCACAAAAAGCTGCAGCCAAAGAAGGTTGCGATCAAGTTGTGTGGATTGATGCAAAAGAACGTAAATGGGTTGAAGAGATGGGCGGCATGAACCTTTACTTTGTAAAGGGCAAAGGCGCAGATGCCAGAGTAATCACACCTAAGTTGACTGGAACATTGCTACCAGGAATTACTCGTGATTCGATTTTGTCAGTTGCTGTAGATCTTGGTTACACAGTCGATGAAGTAATGTTGTCTGTCGATGATTGGCGAGATGGCGTTACTTCAGGTGAAATAACTGAGATCTTTGCGTGTGGTACGGCAGCTGTTGTTTCTCCTGTTGGGCAAGCAAAGAGCGCGATGGGCACCTGGGTAACCGGTGACGGACAACCAGGAACAATCACAATGCAGATTCGTAATCACTTACTTGGAATTCAGCACGGAATAATTGCTGACAAGCACAACTGGATGAGTGCGGTTAAATAATGCCCGTTAATGACTCATTTCATATTTATGACACCACTCTGCGCGATGGCGCACAACAAGAGGGCCTGAATCTTTCTGTTCATGACAAGCTCAATATTGCCCGCCATCTAGATGATCTAGGTGTTGGCTTTATTGAAGGCGGCTGGCCTGGGGCTAACCCAAAGGACACCGAGTTCTTCGCACTTGCCAAAAAAGAATTGAAATTAAAAAACGCAACCTTTGTTGCTTTCGGTGCTACGCGTCGCCCTAACTCAAATGCAGCCGATGATGTTTTGCTGGGTGCCTTGCGTGATAGCGGAGCACCTGCTGTAACCCTTGTTGCAAAAGCATTTGATCGCCATGTTGATTTGGCGCTTAAGACAACTCTTGATGAGAACCTGGCGATGATTCGTGATTCTGTTACCCACCTTCGCGCAGAAGGCCAGCGTGTATTTCTAGATGCAGAGCACTTCTTTGATGGCTATCGCAGTAACCGTGCCTACGCACTTGAAGTTGTCCGAGTAGCGGCTGAAGCTGGCGCAGATGTAATTGCCCTATGCGATACCAATGGTGGAATGCTTCCTGACGAGCTTTCGCAAATCGTTCATGATGTTTTAACAGCAAGTAACGCTCGACTTGGTATTCACTGCCATAACGACACTGGGTGCGCAGTTGCAAACTCCATGGCCGCAGTTGCTGCCGGTGCTACCCATGTTCAGGGAACATTGAATGGCTATGGTGAGCGCACAGGAAATGCTGACTTAGTCACAATTATTGCCAACCTTGAACTAAAAACACAGCAATTAGTGTTGCCAACGAATGCCCTACAAGAAGCTTTTAGAATTTCACATGCAGTAGCTGAGATTACAAATGTTGCACCAAGTTCTCGTCAGCCATATGTTGGCGTCTCAGCATTTGCTCATAAAGCAGGTTTGCATGCAAGTGCTATGAAGGTTGACCCGTCTCTCTACCAACATGAAGATCCGTCATCTGTTGGAAATGACATGCGTATGTTGGTCTCTGACATGGCAGGCCGGGCGTCAATTGAACTTAAGTCACAAGAGCTAGGCGTTGATCTTGGGGGAGACAAAGAACTCATTGGTCGCATCGTTGATCGTGTGAAGGAAATGGAAGCACGTGGCTTTACTTTTGAAGCAGCAGATGCCTCTTTTGAATTACTTGTTCATGAAGAAATTGCAGGAAAGCGCCCATCATTTTTCACCATTAATCATTGGGTTACATCTGTAGAACGTACGAAAGATCAGACAATTATCACTAAAGCTGAGGTAACAGTGACTGCCAGTGGACAAGAGATCACTTGCAATGGTGAAGGTAACGGTCCTGTTAACGCCTTTGATAATGCTCTGCGATCAGGATTACTAAAGTTGTATCCAGAGCTATCTTCACTAGAACTTACAGATTACAAGGTTCGCATCCTTGAAGGTCGCTTAGGAACAGGCGCAATCACCCGTGTTTTAGTGGAAACTACTGATGGCAAGGGCGAATGGAACACTGTAGGTGTGCACGAAAACGTTATTGCTGCATCAGCCATGGCGTTAGAAGATGCCGTCACCTTTGGCTTAATGCGTCAAGGACGTAAGCCCGAGTAAACTCCAACCGTGAGCGAGAATTACGAAAAGCTAATAGCGGCTTTTACTCGCCATTTAGAGGTTGAGCGAAACCTTTCAGTTCACACAATCCGTGCCTATCTTGGTGATCTGGAAAGCCTCATCGCACACCTTGAGCAAATAGGTGTTACCGATATTTCACAGTTAGAACTTGTTCATCTGCGATCTTGGCTTGCCAATCAACAAGTCAAAGGGGGAGCGCGCACTACCTTGTCGCGTAGGGCGGTTTCAGTACGTTTGTTTACGAAGTGGGCACTCAAGAACAAGTATTTAGAAAAAGATGTGGCAGCAACCTTGGCAACACCTAAAGGCCATCGCACCTTGCCAGAGGTATTAGGTATTGATGATGCAAAGACGGCTATGGATTCCATGGCCACACGTGCTGCTGAAGAAGAAACACCAATCGCTGTGCGAGATGTTGCAATGGTTGAAATGTTGTATGCATCCGGTGCTCGCGTTGCCGAACTCTGTGGATTAGATCTGACAGATATTGATTACGACCGTCAAACAATCCGGGTGCTTGGTAAAGGAAATAAGGAGCGAACAATTCCACTCGGTAACCCTGCAATGCGCGCTCTTGAGGCTTGGTTGAAGGATGGAAGAGAATCATTGAAGAACTCTTTTTCTGGCACGGCTGTTTTTCTGGGTGCTCGCGGAAAACGTATCGACCAACGTACAGTTCGCACTGTTGTATATAACGCATTGCAGGCAATTGAAGGTATCGAGCGAATGGGGCCACACGCTTTGCGACACTCTGCGGCAACACATTTGCTTGAAGGGGGTGCGGATTTGCGCACAGTGCAAGAAATTTTAGGACACGCATCCCTTGCTACAACACAGATCTATACACATGTTTCTACTGAACGCCTACAAAAGGTATTCAAGCAAGCACATCCGCGCGCATGAGAGCTTCTTTAGTTGTTATTCCAACGTATAACGAAGCGGAGAGCATTCCGAAAATTCTTGATGGCTTAAAAAACCTTGATGTTGATGTTCTCGTGATTGATGATGGTTCACCCGATGGCACAGCAGGAATTGTGCGAGCCCGAAATGTTGAGGTCATTGAGCGCGAAGGTAAGCAGGGATTAGGCAGTGCCTATCGAACTGGATTTGCAATTGGAATCGAGCGCGGATACTCCTACATTATTGAAATGGATGCTGATGGATCCCATCAAATCAAAGATTTAGAAACCATGATGGAGTGGATTGGTTCTAGTGATCTGTTGATTGGCTCACGGTGGGTGGCAGATGGTGCAATTGAAAATTGGAGCAAATTCAGGGAGTACTTATCTAAGTCTGCTAATAGGTATGCAAATTTGCTGTTGTCCTTGGGCATTAAAGACACAACATCAGGATTTAGAATCTATTCAACAGAGCTTTTGAAGAAGATGGAGATTTCAACCATCCGCAGTGAGGGGTACTGCTTTCAAATTGAAATGACCCGCAGAGCTATTGCTCGCGGGGGATCAATTGCCGAGGTGCCAATTACCTTTATTGAAAGAGAGCACGGAAAGAGCAAGATGTCCTTTGCTATCGCCTCAGAAGCTGTCATTCGCATCACCGCCTGGGGAGCTTTGCGCCTAATTGGGCGGTAAATTCCACGCTCACGCTCAGGTAAGATTTCCTCTGCACCAGCCTTTGGGCCGGTGACATCTCAGCACTGCCTGATCCTTACCTAATAAGTATGTATCGGTGAATCATCTCGGTCCGTTAATTCGGTGGATGAATCTCAGTGCGACGGGCCTAACAAATTGTTTGGCCATAAACCGAGCGGGTTTTACATCTGCATGCGCAGAGGAGACCTAAGAAGGAGTATGCCGTCATGGCAGTTGTAACAATGCGAGAGCTCCTCGACAGCGGAGTCCACTTCGGACACCAGACTCGTCGATGGAACCCAAAGATGAAGCGCTTTATTTTCACAGAGCGCAATGGCATCTAC
>JAIOWZ010000036.1 GCA_021741905.1 Candidatus Planktophila sp.
AGGGATTTGAACCCTCGATAGGTTGCCCTATACACGCTTTCCAAGCGTGCGCACTCGGCCGCTATGCGAATCCTCCCGAGGAGGTGAACTCTATCGGTGGCTGTAACTATGATTACGCCAGATCCCTCGTACGGCGTTATCCGTACTGAACTCCCCCAGGGCAGGAATGCAGCAAGGGTAGGTCCGCTCTGGCGGGTGTGCGAGGGGTCCTATTAATAGGGTTTGTTAGTAAGAAAAATGAGCGCGACGAACAGTAGAGGAGCACGGCGATGTCATTAGCTTTGTATCGTAAATATCGTCCCTCTGTTTTTGCAGATGTCATCGGACAAGAACATGTAACTGTTCCACTTTCAAATGCTTTGAAATCTGGTCGCACACACCACGCATACTTATTTAGTGGTCCACGTGGTTGCGGAAAAACTTCTAGCGCACGAATCATGGCGCGCTCGCTTAACTGCGAAAAAGGTCCCACACCAAATCCATGCGGTGAGTGCCAATCATGTAAAGATTTAGTTGCAAATGGTCCAGGGTCTTTAGATGTCATCGAACTAGATGCTGCGACCCATGGATTAGTTGATGATGCGCGCGATCTTCGCGACAAAGCATTTTTTGCACCAGTGCAAAGCCGTTACAAGATTTACATTATTGATGAAGCACATCAGCTCGGACCAGGTGCGGCCAATGCTTTGCTTAAAGTTGTTGAAGAGCCACCAGCACATGTGATTTTCATCTTTGCTACAACTGAACCAGATAAGTTAATCGCAACTATTCGTTCTCGTACACACCACTACCCATTCCGTTTAGTTCCGCCTGGAACATTGGTCGCACACTTAGAAAAAGTGTGTAACTCTGAAGGCGTAAAGGTCGATAAGGGTGTTATTCCACTTGTTGTACGCGCTTCTGGCGGCTCTGTGCGTGATGCTCTTTCTGTATTGGGTCAGCTATTAGCTGGTGCCGGTAAAGATGGCGTTAGCTATGAGATCGCAATTCAATTACTTGGATTCACAGATGGTGCTTTGCTAGATGATGCGATCGATGCCATTGCCGCCCATGATGGTGCAACGCTGTTTAAGACAATTGATCGTGTTATCGAATCCGGGCATGACCCACGCAGATTTACTAGCGACATGTTGGAACGCATTCGCGACTTAATGATTGTTGATGCACTCAAGGATTCAACAGCTAATTCGATCTTGCGCGATATGCCAGATGATCAAATGGAACGCATGCGCAATCAGGCAAACAGAATTGGAACTGCAAATCTTTCCAGGGCCGCAGATATTGCAGCAGAAGGTTTAACTCAAATGCGTGGGGCCACTGCGCCCCGCTTGATCCTTGAGCTCATCTGCGGCCGTATTTTGTTGCCAATTGGCGATAACTCTGAGGCGGGCATGCTCTCTCGTATTGAGCGGTTAGAACGTGCGGAAAACATCGCACCTCTTTCTACTGCAGCACCACAAGTCAAAGCAACACCTGCTGCTGCAAAAGTGCAGGAGGGAAAGCCTGTTGTTAAGGAAAAAGAAGCAGCACCTGTTGTTGCACCAAAGGCACATGTGCCTGGCAACTTTGACATTGCGGCACTGCGCAGAGCCTGGCCAGATGTTATTGAAGATGTGAAGAAGCGTCGTAGGCTGACTTGGTCGCTGCTTTCAGCAAGTGCGCAGGTACTTAGCGTTGATGAAGATGCAATTACTATCGGCATTGTTAATGCTGGCGCAAAAGAAAGCTTTGAACGCTCTGAATCTGATGTGATTCTGCGTAATGCTTTTATTGATGTGGTTGGGTTAGATCGTAAGATTGCAGTTGTTGTTGATCCTTCGATTGACACCAACACTCCTGCAGCCCGTGAGACTAGAACTTCTGAAGCACCTAATGATCCTGTTCAGCTATCAGGTGCTGCGCTTTTGGCAAAAGAGCTTGGCGCAAAAATTGTTGAGGGTAAGTAATAGATGTCAGGAATGTATGAAGGTGCTATCCAAGATTTAATTGATGCGCTAGGTCGTCTGCCAGGTATAGGCCCAAAGAGCGCGCAACGAATTGCTTTTCACATTTTGCAATCAGATACCGAAGTTGCCTCGGCATTGGTTGATTCAATTCGCGTTGTTAAAGAGCGAGTTAAGTTTTGCGTTGTTTGCGGAAATGTTTCGGAAGAAGATGAATGCCGCATCTGCCGCGATCCTCGCCGCGATAACACCACCATTTGTGTGGTTGAAGAAAGCAAAGATGTAATTGCTATTGAACGCACTCGTGAATTTCGCGGTAAGTACCATGTGCTGGGTGGCGCGATCAGTCCGATAGATGGCATCGGTCCAGAGCAATTAAGAATCCGTGAGTTAATGATTCGTTTGGCAGATGCTGGAATTGTTGAAGTTATCTTGGCAACTGATCCCAACTTAGAAGGCGAAGCAACAGCTACCTATTTATCCCGACTTATTAAGCCGATGGATATAAAGGTCTCTCGTTTGGCTAGTGGCTTGCCAGTGGGTGGAGATTTGGAATATGCAGATGAAGTGACCCTTGGTCGTGCCTTTGAGGGCCGTAGGGATGTTTAATCTCATCAATTGAGATGTTCTGTGTCTCATTATTTGAGAAATACGGGAAATTGGGTAGCCCTAAATAAATCTGTGCTTCATGATTGAGCCATGGGACTAATTGTTCAGAAATATGGTGGCTCTTCTGTGGCAGATGCCGCAGGGCTAAAGCGCGTAGCCAACAGAATCGTGGCGGCCAAGCGGGATGGCAATCAGGTTGTTGTTGTGGTCTCAGCGATGGGCGATACAACAGATGAACTTATTGATCTGGCAGAACAAATCACTCCTATTCCCCAGGGCCGCGAACTAGATATGTTGCTTACAGCAGGTGAGCGAATTTCAATGGCACTTCTTGCCATGGCAATTAACAACTTAGGTCACGAAGCTCTCTCCTTTACAGGCAGCCAAGCAGGAGTAATCACAACATCAGCACATGGTCGCGCTCGCATTATCGATGTCACTCCTGGTCGCATCAAAGAAGCGCTAGACGGTGGCGCAATTGCGATCGTTGCAGGCTTCCAGGGAATTTCGCAAGACACAAAAGATGTAACAACGCTGGGTCGCGGTGGTAGTGACACAACCGCAGTGGCATTAGCCGCAGCGTTGGACGCGGATGTCTGCGAAATTTACACAGATGTTGATGGCGTATTTAGCGCCGATCCACGTGTTGTTCCTGCAGCTCGTAAGTTAAAGACAGTTACTTATGATGAAATGTTAGAACTCGCAGCGAGTGGCGCCAAGGTGCTGCACTTGCGTTGCGTTGAATACGCACGCCGTTACAACTTACCTATTCACGTACGTTCATCTTTTACAACAAATGAAGGAACATGGGTGGTCAAAGATCATCCAGAAGGAGGCAGCATGGAGCAAGCAATCATCTCAGGAATCGCACACGATAAGTCTGAGGCAAAGATCACGATCGTCGGTGTACCTGACCGCACTGGTGTTGCCGCACGCATCTTCCAAGCAATTGCAGATGCTGACATCAATATCGACATGATCGTGCAGAACGTTTCTGCCGCTGCCACGGGCCTTACAGATATCTCATTTACATTGCCAAAAGCAGAGGGTGCTGAGGCAACTGCAATTTTGCAGAAGCTACAAGGCGAGGTCGGTTTTGCCTCAATTCAATACGATGATCAGATCGGTAAATTGTCATTAGTTGGCGCTGGTATGCGCTCACATCCAGGAGTAACTGCAACCTTCTTCGGCGCTTTATCTGATGCAGGCGTGAACATCGAAATGATTTCCACCTCTGAAATTCGTATTTCTATCATCTGTCGGGAGACTGATGTAGAGCGCGGGGCAAAAGCTGCGCACACAGCTTTTGCCCTTGATGCAGATCAAAGTGAAGCTGTTGTATATGGAGGAACTGGGCGATGAGTAAAAAAGTCAAGAAAGTCGCTAAGAAGCCAACTCTTGCAGTTGTTGGAGCAACGGGCGCTGTCGGCACCGTAATGCTGAGCATTTTGTCTGAGCGTAAAGATGTGTGGGGCGAGATCCGTCTGATCGCTTCTGCGCGCAGCGCAGGCAAGAAGTTGATATGCCGCGGAAAAGAGCTAACTGTCGTTGCACTTTCTCCAGAGGCATTTGATGGCATCGATGTTGCAATGTTTGATGTGCCAGATGAAGTGTCTGCTGAGTGGGCACCAATTGCTGTCTCACGTGGCGCAATCGTTGTTGATAACTCTGGTGCGTTTCGTATGGACCCAAAAGTTCCATTGGTTGTTCCAGAAGTAAATCCAAAAGATGTGAAGAAGCGTCCCAAGGGAATTATTTCAAATCCAAACTGCACAACCCTTTCGATGATTGTTGCAATGGGTGCGCTTAACAAAAAGTACGAATTAAAGGAACTTGTAGTTGCTTCATATCAAGCAGCATCTGGTGCGGGTCAATCTGGTATTGATGCATTGCGCCAACAGATTTTGGCAGTTGCAGGCAAGAACCTTGGCGAAGCAACAGGAGATGTTCGTACTGTTGTGACCAAGAACGATGTATTCCCTGCACCCCTTGCACTCAACGTTGTTCCATGGGCAGGCTCACTCAAAGAAGATGGCCATACTTCCGAAGAACTCAAGGTTCGCAACGAATCTCGTAAGATTCTTGGATTGCCACGCTTAAAGGTCTCTGCAACATGTGTTCGCGTTCCAGTTCTGACAACACACTCGTTGGCGGTGCATGCAACATTCAAGAATGAAGTAACTCGAAAGGGAGCACAAAAGCTTCTTGAAAAGTCAGCAGGGGTCACCTTGCTTGATGATCCAGAGAATAAGAAGTTTCCAACCCCAAATGATGCCGTTGGCACAGATGCAACATGGGTGGGCCGTGTGCGCCGTTCACCAGATGATAAGAAGTCACTGGATCTGTTCTTGTGTGGAGATAACCTACGCAAGGGTGCTGCGCTTAATACTGCCCAGATCGCAGAGCTATTGGCGGTAGAGTTAACAAAATGACAATCAAAGAAACTCTACGTGCTGACTTAACAGAGGCAATTCGTGGTCGCAACGAAATTGCTTCAAGCACTATCCGGATGGTTTTAACTGCAATCACTAATGAAGAGGTTGCTGGTAAAGAAGCCCGTGTGCTTAGCGATGATGAAGTAATTGTTGTTCTCTCACGTGAGGCAAAGAAGCGCCGCGAAGCAGCAGAAGCATTTGAAAGTGCTGGCCACCCACAAAAGGCTGCGCTCGAAAAGTCTGAAGGTGAAGTAATTGCTAAGTATTTGCCAGCGCAATTAACTGCAGATGAGGTTAAGCAGATTATTGCCGATGCCATCGCATCTACTGGTGCTGCAGGTCCTGCAGATATGGGCAAGGTTATGGGCGCGATTAAGGCGAAAATTGCAGGAAAGGCTGATGGAGCACTCGTTTCATCACTAGTGAAGGAGAGTCTGAATAAATGACTAAGTATGAATACGCAACAGTTCCACTACTTTCACATGCAACCAAGGCGATCCTTGATACATGGGGTTCTGATGGTTGGGAGCTCGTACAAGTTATTCCAGCACCCGGCTCAGGTGAGCAGCTTGTTGCATACATGAAGCGAGCACTTGCGTGAATAAGGTTGATGTTCGTGCAAAGTTAGCTGAACTTGGATTAGAACTGCCAGTTGCTGCAAAGCCAGTTGCTGCATATGTTCCAGCCATTCGGACAGGCAACCTCGTATTCACTGCAGGACAACTTCCACTTGCTGGAGGAGAAATGGCTGGAGTTGGAAAAGTTGACGGAGAGATCACTCCTGAGCGCGCTAAAGAGCTTGCACAGATTTGTGCACTCAACGCACTTGCTGCTGTTGAATTAGTTGCAGATGTAAACAAGATTACAAAGATTGTTCGGGTAGTTGGTTATGTGAACGGTGTTCCTGGCTTTATCGGGCATCCAGGCGTGGTCAACGGTGCATCTGAATTGTTTATAGCAATCTGGGGCGATGGTGCAAAGCACGCACGCAGCGCGGTTGGAATTGCAGAGCTTCCACTTAACTCACCAGTGGAAATAGAGCTAACAGTCGAAATTACTGACTAGGGCTCACTTACTTCTTTTTGATAGTCGTTCGAAATCTGTAATTAGTACGGCGCGACCATCTAGCTTTAACCAGTTTCGTCCTGCAAAGTCTGCAAGTGCTTTGTTTACAGTTTCACGAGATGCACCAACTAGTTGAGCCAACTCTTCTTGAGTTAGATCGTGGTGGACAAACAAACCTTCATCTGTTTGCTTTCCAAAACGCTCACCTAAATCAATAAGTGCCTTTGCAACACGTCCTGGAACATCAGAAAAGACTAGATCGCCAACTGCTTCATTTGTGCGGCGTAGGCGTTGCGCCAAACCAGCTAGAAGTTGTAAAGAAACCATTGGATTTTCAGCAAGCCATGGAAGAAGTTTTTCCTGACCAAGACTTAACAACTTTGCATCGGTGACAGCCGTTGCAGTTGATGTGCGTGGGCCTGGATCAAAAAGACTTAACTCCCCAAACATTTCGCCAGGTCCAAGGATTGAGAGCAAGTTTTCGCGGCCGTCACCACTTGAAGTTCCAAGCTTTAACTTGCCTTCGGCAATTACATACAGATGATCGCCTTCATCGCCTTCGGCAAATAAAACAGATCCTTTTGCAATTTTTACAGAAGCCATATTCGCCACCAAAGAAGTGGCAGCGGCATCATCAAGCGCGGTAAAAAGGGGCGCTTTGCGAATAACTTCTTGATCTATGGGCACGAGGGGTACTTTACTACCCATGGTGGTCGATAGCGAAACCCGCAAAGAGGCTCGGGCGGTATACCGGATCCTGACTAAGACCTATCCAGAAATACGCTGTGAACTCGATTTCACCAACCCACTGGAATTATTAATCGCAACCGTCTTGAGCGCGCAGTGCACAGATAAGAGAGTGAACACTATTACGCCAGCGTTGTTCAAGAAGTACAAAACCCCAAAGGCTTATGCAAAAGCAGATCTACATGAAATTGAAAATCTCATTCATTCGACTGGTTTTTATCACACTAAAGCACGCAATGTAAAAGGATTGAACATCAAATTACTGGAAGATTTTGGGGGAGAAGTTCCTCAAACTCTGGAGGAGTTAATGACATTGCCAGGGGTTGGTCGAAAGACCGCCAACGTTGTTTTAGGACACGCATTTGACACGCCAGGCATAACTGTTGACACACATTTCGGACGTTTATCGCGTCGATTCGGTTGGACTAGAGAAAACGATCCCGTAAAAGTTGAAATGGTTGTTCAGCAGTTAATTCCACAAGCAGAATGGACAAATCTTTCACAGCGAATGATTTGGCACGGTCGCCGCATCTGTCATTCACGCAAACCTGCATGCGGGGCATGTCCTGTTGCAAAACTTTGTCCAAGTGTTGGAATTGGTGAGATGGATAAAGAGAAGGCATTACTGTTGGTGAAAACAGATAAGGATTTCAGATGAGAAGAGCGTTAGCACTAGTTCTACTTCTTTTGCTGACCGCTTGTTCTCCATCCTCATCATATGTAAAAGGAGAAGTTGTTTCATGTGAAGCAATCACACAAGATGCAACATTTGTTGGTGGAGTTGAATTGGAGTGTTTGGATGGAACTACAGGTGCACAACTAGGTGCACTCAAAGGGCCAATGATTCTTAATGTGTGGGGGTCATGGTGCGGCCCATGTAAGGAAGAGATTCCAATTTTCAGATCCTTTTATGAAAAAGCTAAAGACAAAGTTTCTTTAGTGGGTATTGACGTTGAAGAGTCCAGTATCGAGGATGGCAGGAAATTTGTAGCAAGCAGCGGGATCACTTGGCCAAATTTGTATGATTCCGATGGCCGTTCACGCGAATACTTTGGGATGGGCGTTCCAGTGACATGGTTTATTGCCGCGGACGGAACGGTTGTGGGCAAGAAAATAGGGGCCGTAAAAGATGAAAACGAGCTCATCACACTCTCAAATAAGTATTTGGGTGTGAAGCTTTAATCCTCATCCTTTGAACCATTAAGTCCATCTGAAATTAAGCGCATAACATTGGGATCAGCCAAAGTTGTCGCATCACCGACTTGGCGGTTCTCAGCCACATCTTTGAGTAAACGCCGCATGATTTTGCCACTTCTGGTCTTTGGAAGTTCTGCCACCACCAAGATTTGGCGAGGTTTTGCAATCGCACCGATTTGCTTTGCAACATGGTTACGCAAGTCTGTGATCAGTGTTTCTCCCTTTGCATGTTCAATACCGCCGCGCAAAATAACGAATGCAACAATTCCTTGTCCAGTCATCGCATCATTTGCACCAACAACTGCGGCCTCTGCAACTGATTCATGGGAGACAAGTGCGGACTCAACTTCGGTTGTGGAGATGCGGTGGCCAGAAACATTCATGACATCGTCAACTCGGCCTAATAGCCAAATTGCGCCGTCTTTGTCTAACTTGGCACCATCTCCTGCAAAGTAAATACCATCAAACCTTGACCAATATGTTTCTTTGTATCGCTCATCTTCCCCCCAGATGCCGCGCAACATTCCAGGCCACGGCTTATCCAAAATTAAATAACCGCCATGCCCTTTAGCAACGGCTTTGCCATTGTCATCAACAACAACCGCGCTAATTCCAGGGATTGCTGTCATTGCAGAACCTGGCTTAGTTGCAGTGACACCTGGCAATGGTGAAATCATGATTCCACCAGTTTCAGTTTGCCACCATGTGTCAACAATTGGACAACGGTTTCCACCAATGATTTCGCGATACCACATCCATGCTTCAGGATTAATTGGCTCTCCAACTGATCCCAATAAGCGAAGTGACTTTAAGTTGAACTTATTAGGGAACTCATCGCCCCACTTCATCCAGGTGCGAATCAATGTAGGTGCGGTATACAAAATAG
>JAIOWZ010000037.1 GCA_021741905.1 Candidatus Planktophila sp.
CTGCAGACATCATCGCCTTTGAAACTCCGTACTCAGGTTACTGGCGTACAGGTAACCGTCCAAACTGTTTCCAAGATCTTCGTCAGTTGAAGACATCTGATGCCAATGCAGCTGCTGGTGTTGCGGCAGGGTTATCTGCCAATGACATCAAGAAGAACTACCTGCCATGGCGCTGGGAACAAGGCGTAGCTTTTAATGACAGCGTTATCGGAATTCCAACCGATGTCGGCGGTTTGCAGGTTGCTTACCGAACAGATTTATTTAAGAAGGCTGGTCTTCCTTCAGATCGCGCCTCTGTTTCAAAGTTGTGGCCAACCTGGGACAAGTTCATCGCAACAGGACAGAAGTATGTTTCAAAGTTAACACCTGCAGAAAAGAAATCAGGAAAAGGTTTCATTGATGATGCAGGTTCAATTTATGCAGCGGTGATGAACCAAGGAACTGTTAAGTACTACCAGCCAGATGGAACAGATCGAGGAAAGCTTGTTTACAAGACAAACCCTCAGATCAAAAAGGCATGGGATACAACTGTTAAGGCGTTGAACTCCGGAATCGGCGCTCGCCTTGGACAGTTCACCTCTGACTGGAACATTGGTATGAACAAGGGTGCAATGGCAACAATTCTCGCGCCAGCCTGGATGCTTGATTACATCAAGAAGCAAGCTCCAGACACAAAGGGCAAGTGGGATATCGCCGATCTACCAGTAGGTGGCGGAAACCAAGGTGGAACACAGCTAGCAATTCCAAGTTACTCAAAGAATAAGCAAGCTGCGTATGACTTCTTGACCTGGTACTTGGCTCCAGAGCAGCAGCTCAAGGTGTTCAAGACCTACGGTCTCTTCCCATCAGCATCAGTTCTTTATGATGATGCAGCATTGCTTGATTACAAGGATGAGTTCTTTAGCAGCGCACCAGTTGGTCAGATTTACACAAAGGGTGTTTTGAAGTTGAAGCCAATCTTTGAGGGCGAGTTGCAGCGCAAGATTGATTCAACATTTGGTGCTGGTCTAGGCCGCGTTGCTTCGAAGAAAATGACTCCAGAAAAGTCATATGCCTTAGTGATTTCAGATATCGATAAACTCTTTAAGAATTAAGAGTTAGATCGATGACACTATTTAAGGAAGGTAAGGGGCGCACAAAAGCGCCCCTTACCCCTTGGAAAAAGAAGGAGAAGAAGCAACTCCCTGGTGTTGCATCTCTTGATGGACGTTGGGGCTACCCCGCCATCGCTCCCTTTTTCTTAATCTTTATCGTCTTTGGTGTCGCACCTGTTATCTACTCAATTTATATTGCCTTCTTCAAGTGGGACCCACTTGGCGAATCTGAGTTCAACGGAATCAATAACTTTACATTTCTGCTTCAAGATTCAGATTTCTGGATCGCAATTCGAAATACATTTAGCATCTGGGCGCTTTCGACATTCCCACAATTGATTATCGCAATCAGTCTTGCAGCTATTCTTCGTAATAAGCGATTAAAGGGAAAGTCTTTCTGGCGAACAATTCTTTTGGTTCCAAACATTACTTCGATCATCGCGATCACCATTGTGTTCCAGCAACTCTTTGGCCGCGATTACGGTCTGATCAATGGAATATTGAGCCTAATCCCAGGCGTGGACAACATTGATTTTATTGAAGGTGTAATCCCTAGCCACATTCAAATCGCAACGATGATCACTTGGCGTTGGGTTGGCTATAACACTCTTATTTTCTTGGCTTCGATGCTTGCGATTCCGGATGAGCTCTATGAATCGGCCTCAGTTGATGGTGCATCTAAGTGGCAACAGTTTAAGTATGTGACTTTGCCATCTTTGAAAAACACAATCACATTTGTGTTAATCGTCGGAACCATCGGAGGTTTACAAGTATTTGCAGAGCCACAGCAGCTAAACGCTGAAGGTGGCTCAACAAAGCAGTTCTTGACCCTGACTTTGTTCTTGTACAACCAGGCATTCTTGAACAATAAGTATGGATATGCAGCTGCTATTGGTATTGCAATCACATTTATTGTTTTGATTATCTCGGCGATCAACTTCGTGATTACACGACGTATTTCAGGAGAGGGAAGCCGATGAAGCGCAATATCCCTAAGTGGCAAAAGACCTCAAAACTTCACTACTTAATGTTGGGGTTAATTACATTTCTGTCGATTTTCCCTTTCTATTGGATGTTTATCGTTTCATCTAATACAGATGCCGAAATCTCAAAGACTCCACCATCGCTAGTACCTGGTCCCCGATTCCTTGAAGTTGCAAATAAGGTTTTGAGTGCCGAAGGCGTGTACTTCACAAAGGCGTTGACCAATACTTTTGTAGTCGGAATTGCAATCGCCGTAGCGCAGGTAATTTTCTCAGCTATTGCAGGTTTTGCTTTTGCCAAGCTTCACTTTAAGGGACGTCAGTTTTCAATTCTCTTCATCGTTGCAACGATGATGCTGCCTAGTCAGCTAGGAATTGTTCCGCTCTTTATCATGGCCAACAAATTGAACTTGGTGAATACCTTGTACGCCTTGATTGTTCCTGCATTAGTAACCGCTTTTGGTGTGTTTTGGATGCGCCAAATTATTGATGCCCAGGTGCCTAATGAGATCCTGGAGGCGGCAAGTATTGATGGTGCCTCTGTCCCACGTGTTTTTTGGAGCATCGTTCTTCCAAGTATTCGCCAGAGCTCCTTTGTTTTAGGTCTCTTTGCTTTCTTGGCAGCTTGGAATGATTACTTGTGGCCAACAATTGTTTTGCAATCTCCTGAGCGATTTACTCTTCAGGTTGCACTGACTCAACTCAAGCCTTTATATGGCTTGGATTACTCGCTACAAATGGGTGGAGCGTTCTTAGCAACTGCACCACTATTAATTCTCTTCATCTTCGTCGGTCGCCGACTAGTTAGCGGCGTCATGGATGGAGCTGTCAAAGGCTAATGTTCACATCACAACCAACTTCACGAATGAAAGGCATGACCATGTCTAAGTCCCGCAAATCAATTGGTGCTGTTCTTGCACTTCTACTTGCAGCATCACCAATTGCCCTTTACACCGCGCAAGCAGCAACAGGCGGACCTAGAGATGCAGTTATTACTCTTCAGGCACCTTACCTTGATGCCAAGAACACATGGGATGCAGTTCCTAATCAGCAGATGGCAGATGGCTGGGTAGCAAAGGGTTGGTTTGGTACCGGACTAGTCTTTCAAGTTTCATTTGCACCAGTTGGTTCAACAATTAATTTGACCTACAACGTCAAGGACAAGAGCGGAAAGCCTTTAGCTTTTACACCAGTAAATTTGAGAATCAATAAGGGTTATAGCGAGGCGGCTTCAATTGTTGAAGTTGATGGCGTTCGCACAAAAGGCATTGATCGCCCTCCATTTGATCAGGCAAATGTTCTTCACCGTACCGATGCTTTCGGAAACGTAACCTTTGCTATGAAGAACCTAGATCTTGAAAGCTCAGGTGAACCAGAGCCTGAGTCATTCACATCTAAGCCGAACTTTAGTGATGACAAATTGGATCGCTTGCACTCACAGGTGCTACCAGAGGTAAATAGCGAGCCAGCAGATCACTCTGTAATCACTGAATTCCACTATTTCAAGCCAAAGGCTCCGATTGTTGTTGCAGCTACAAAGCCAACAATCACATTAGTGACACCAAGATTAGATGCAACTAACTCTGTTAATAATGCAGCGAAAAATCTTAAGCAAGCCTATGCACCATTGGGCGGAGATCTAATACTTGTTTACAAGGTAACTGGTGATGATGGACGTGCCGTGCCTAGCAAAGCGGTAACGCTGAAGGTAAATGGTGGAAAATCAACATTGCAGGCAACCACCGATGCATTTGGTTATGCAGCATTTACAGTTAAGAACGCAGATACCAAGCCAAATGCTGCCCCTGCATCAGCTGCTGCAGCTGCTCCAAGCAATAGCACCGCGTATGCGACATTGACACCTGAAATTGCAGGAACAACTCCAGCATTAGCCGAGGGTGTTGAGTTCCACTACTACCGTGGCATTACAACCTCATTTGCAAAGTCAGGTAAAGAGTTTGTGCTTTCGGTAGCAATCGCAGGTGCGGCTGGAAAGTCTGCAGCTGTCTCTGTAACTGGGGCCAAGAAGGTAACCACAAAACTGAACTCTGCCTTGCAGGTTGTTCCAGTCAAGGTTTCTGCTGGCGCAAAGACAGTCTCTGTCGTTATTGATGGCAAGACTTATACATCTAAAGTCACCGTTAAGTAACAGGAATCAGAGATGCCAAAAAAATCAGTTAAAGGGGTTTTGGCATCTCTGATTTTGCTGTTGATTGTTGGGCTAACACCAACCCTTTCAGCAAAAGCGGCACCACCAACCGCGCCACAGCTTGAGTACACCGATGCCTCAGGATTGAACCTTTCAGTAAATCGAAAGTCGATCTCGACACTGGCTAATCCAAAGTTTCAGTGGTTAGTTAATGGCAAGGTTATTAGCGGGGCTACCAAAAGCAGCTTTAAAGCCAGTGTAAAACAGCGCAATCAAAGCATTCAATTAAAGGTTGTAGCAGGCAGCACCACGTTGACCTCGGTAGTTGGCTCCATTGGTCAAGTAATTGTCAATGTAAAGCCAACGGTTGAATTCACCGATGAAAGCCGTACCAAGGTAACTGTAAAAGCTGGCGCCGTATCACCGGCAGCGGCCAAGGTTGTTTACCAGTGGTACAAAGGGCCAATCGATATTCCCAATGCTAAATCTGCAACATATGCTCCTGCAACAGCAGATCAAGGTTTTAAGATTTATGTCAATGCCCGCTACACAGCAAAGGGATTTAAAGAAGCGATCGCTGATTCTGATGTAATCGATATTCCTGTAATAAAGAGAAATTATGTTCAAGTGTGGCAAGAAGAGTTCAATTTACCTGCCGGATCATCGCCTAGCTCTGCAATTTGGTCCTCCGAAAATGGAGATGGAAGTAAAGCGGCAGCGGGTGGCGGTTGGGGTAATAGAGAACGTCAGTACTACATCCCAGAATTGGCAATCATCACCGCAGAAGGTGCCTTGAAAATAACCGCAACCAAAGATGGTGCAGCCGGATACACCTGTTATTACAAAGGTCCATGCGAATGGGTAAGTTCTAAATACATAACAAAAGATAAGTTAGGTTTTAAGTACGGAAGAATGGAAGCTCGCATTAAGGGGCCGGTTGGTGTTGGAACCTGGGGAGCATTTTGGATGCTCGGAGCTGACATCGATGTGCGACGTTGGCCATGGTGCGGTGAAATTGATGTCACCGAGTTAATTGGAAAAGAGCCGAACACTAATTACGGATATCTGCATGGCCTATTGTCCGGTGGCTTTGGTGGACGTGGCACAACGGTCACAATGCCAAAGGGTTTTGCTGACGAGTACCACACCTATGCAATTGACTGGTTGCCAGATCAAATTGATTGGTACCTAGATGGAGTTTTGTTCGGCAGCCAACCAAAGGTTGATAAAGACTGGGTTTTTGACCACGAGTTCTACTTAGTAATGAACCTAGCTATGGGCGGTAATTTAGGCGGCCCAATCGACCCAGCACTTCAAAACTCATCAATGAGTTTTGATTGGATTAGATTCTCAACGATAAATGGCCTTGGTGAGGTCATCAAGCATTAATGCAGAACTAGTTCACCGACTCCATCGATGGAGTAAAACTTTATAGATGCAATTACTAGTTCGGCGCTTTGTAAAGCTGGATCAACATCGCCTGCAAACCAGCCACCGATCGCCAAATTCAGGATCAGGTAGAACTCTTGATTAAATGGCCACACCAAACTCTTTTTCTCTAAATCTGATCTGTTGATACGGTTGTATGAAACTCCGTCAAAAAACCATTCGATGTAATCAGGGGTCCAATCAATCGAATAGGTATGAAAATCCTGTGCTAGTTCTTGGGGAGCTTGAATTATCTGAGTTAAACCATTCTCGCCAAAGTATCCACCACCATGAATAGTTCCTTGTACCTGATGTGGGTGCGCACCTGTATTTTCTAAAATATCTATCTCTCCGCAATGTGGCCAAGAAACTCCCTCAAGCAGATTAGCGCCAAGCAACCACAGCGCTGGCCAGGTTCCAACACCTGTAGGCATCTTTGCCTTGATCTCTAAACGTCCATACTTAAAACCAATTTTGTTGGCAGTGTGAATTTTTCCGCTGGTCCATTCGGTAGCGCCGTAATAGCACTGTAACCCTGAATCGGGGCCGACTCTTTTTGCGTTGATGACTAAATTTCCATCAATGATCACCGACTCTTTGGTGTAGTACTCACGTTCATTATTGCCCCAGCCAGTTAATCCAACTGAAGAACCATCCCCGATATCAAAACTCCAGGTATCTTCCGATAGCTGGCCCCCCTGGTGATCTGCAAACTCCTCTGACCACAACAAGGAGGTGGTGGGGGTTACAGACATTGATTCTCCTCTTACCTTGGGGACTAAATGGCTATAGTATTGCTTATGAAAGCGGTTTCACTAGACTATGTAAGCCTTTTCTGAACCACAATGCAACTCTCGGGACACCTTTTGATCGCACATGATTGGATATCACAATGACTTCTCACTTTCCTAAGGACTTCATTTGGGGAACTGCGACAGCGAGCTATCAAATTGAAGGTGCCTTTGATACTGATGGTCGTGGTCCAAGTATCTGGGATACATTTTCAAAGACACCTGGCAAGGTTGTAAATGGCGATACCGGTGATCAAGCATGCGATCACTACAACCGCTTTGAAGAAGATATTGCAATCATGAAGGATCTTGGCGTTAGTGCATATCGTTTTTCGATTGCATGGCCACGTTTGTTCCCGCAGGGTGATTCGGTGCGTGAAGAGAGAGGTTTTGATTTCTATAACCGCTTGATCAACGCTCTTGTAGCCGCCGGCATCGAACCGATGGTTACTTTGTACCACTGGGATCTGCCGCAAGCTCTTGAAGATAAAGGTGGTTGGGCTAACCGAGATATTGTTAAATCTTTTGAAGATTATGCAACGGCATGTGCTGAAGCATTTGGTGATCGCATCAATACTTGGATTACATTAAATGAGCCTTGGTGTGTTTCATGGTTGGGATATTCAAATGGGGTTCATGCACCCGGTAAAAAGGATTTCAAATTAGCTATTGCAGCTAGCCACCACACAGCACTTGCACATGCTGCTGCAACAAAGGCGATTAAGAAAGTTCGTCCACAAGCAACTGTGGGGCTGACTGTAAATATGAACAACATTCACAATGAATCTCCGGAAGATCAAGAGGTCGTTGATTTTGCCGCTTTGAATGATTCAAATCTCAATCGTTGGTGGATCGATGCATTAATCAGTGGAAAATATCCTCAAAATTTAATTGATTGCTACGGCGAAATGCTCAGCAGCGTTGTTCTTGCTGGCGATGAGAACTTGCTTAAGGCAGAGCCTGATTTCTTAGGTATTAACTACTACTGCGATGGTTTTGTGCGCTCACCACGTGCAGAGGACAAGCCTGCGATCGACGGTGGATTTATGCCCTTCCCACAACGAGTTGATGGCTCAGCCCCTGCTCACCTTGCGCAGGATTTAACTGCCATGGGTTGGGTTGTGACTCCAGCGGGTCTAGGAAACCTAGTTAAGCGTGTCCATAAAGATTGGCCACAAATCCCATACCTGGTGATTACAGAAAATGGCTCCTCATACGATGATGTAAAAATCAACGGACAGGTTGATGACACCAAGCGCACCGCATATTTGCAAGCACACCTTCAATCCCTTCAGTCAGCGATCTCTGATGGCGCACCTGTTAAGGGTTACTTTGCCTGGTCTCTGTTGGATAACTTTGAGTGGGCTGAAGGATATGCAAAGCGTTTTGGAATAGTTCATGTGGATTATCAAACCTTTGAGCGAACTCCAAAAACTAGCTTTAAGAAATACAAAGAAATTATCGCTGCGAATACCGCTATTTAGCCGCTGAGGATTCTCGTTTAATTAATTTAACGTCCAGTACCTTATCTTCAACTGGTTCGCCGTTGAGAATAGACAAGAGACTATAAGCAACTTGTGCACCTAGCTCTCGAATTGGTTGCTTGATTGTTGAGATCGATGGTTGATTTCTGCTTGCTATTGGTGAATCATCAAATCCAACAACCTTTACTTTGCCTGGGACTGATATTCCGCTTTGGAGTAAAACGTTGATAACTCCCGTTGCAGACAAATCATTTCCTGCAAAAACTCCATCAAACTTAACCTTTTTCTTGATTAACTGCCTGATTAACTCTTCAGCTTTAGATTGAGTGTAATCACCATGTACAACCAACTGATCGTTGTGTTTCATGCCAGCTGCAGCAATTGCTTTTTCATATCCTTCAAGTCGATCGCGACCTGACTGCAACTTTAAATCACCGGTAATTGTGACAATGTTTTTACATCCCGAGTCAATCAGATGTTTTGTCGCTAAGTAACCACCTTTGACGTTATCAACATCTACAAAGGGATATTTCTTTGAACCACCAAGATCGCCACCAAATACAACAGCCATCTTTGGGTCCAGCATTTTTTCAAAACTTCTTAAAGGCCTGTGCCAGCTAAAGATTGCGATTCCATCCATTTGACCAGCTTGCAAGGTAGAAAAGAGTGAATCCTCAGTTCCACTTTTTGGTCTGATTAGCAGTAAGGGATGTAAGCCAGCTTCGGTGATTGCTGATGAAAAACCTTGAACAACCTGTCCCCAGAATGGGTTGAGGAAGAACTCTTCGCTCGACTCCTCCATTAACAAG
>JAIOWZ010000010.1 GCA_021741905.1 Candidatus Planktophila sp.
CGAACTCCTTCTATCCATCCAGCAATAATCGCTCGACGATTTTCCGTGCCTTCACCTGCTAATGAAAAATCCTTTTCATCAATAATCGTTGCGTAGTCCTTATCAAAGCCTGGCTCAGTAGAAAGCGTTGTGTTGAGTACCTCCTGAGCGATTTCTACAGTTGGGGCAAGCTTTGCAGCCGCTAACGCTCGGTGAATAACCAGGGCAACATTACGACCTGATTCACTGAGTTGAAGATTGCGTGAAGACATCGCTAAACCATCAAATTCGCGAACAGTTGGAACCCCGATGATTTCAACCTTGCTCTTCATCGCCTTAATAATTGTTAGCTGCTGAAAATCCTTTTCGCCAAATACTGCCTTGTCTGGTTTTGCTATTGCAAAGAGGCGATTGACCACTGTTACAACGCCATCAAAGTGCCCAGGACGTGATGCACCTTCAAAGAGATCTCCAAGCGGACCGGCGCTCACCGTAGTAAATCCCTCTGGATACAAATCTTCAAACTCCGGAAACCACACCTCGTTAGCGCCAGCAATTGTTGCAATCTCAATATCGCGTTCTGGCGATCGTGGATATTTTTCTAAATCTTCTTTATTTTCAAACTGCAATGGATTTACAAAGATACTAACAATTACATCTTTATCTAAGGTGCGCGCACGTTTAATCAACGCTTGGTGGCCTTTATGCAAGGCACCCATAGTTGGGACTAAGACGGTCATTTCAGTGGCTCCAGTCCTTTCGTGGGGTACCGGGCGAGATGTAGGAAAGTTTACCTCTATGCGGGCAATTGCTCCAAAAGATCTTTTATAGATCCATGCGTAAGCAGGATTGCATCAGGCTCAATTTCAAACCAAGGCTGCAAAACAAAGCGACGCTCGTGTGCTCGAGGATGTGGCAACTGCAATTCATCAGCTTTACTTAACAATCCGCCATATTGAATGAGGTCTAAATCAATTGTTCGTGGACCCCAGTGCTCAATTCTTTCCCGGCCCAGACTCTTTTCAATGCCATGTAATAGTGACAATAGATCCATGCCGGGTAATTCGCTGTCAATAATGCACACCGCATTTATGTAATCAGGTTGCTCTGGTCCACCAACGGGTGAGGTTGTGTAATAGCTAGATACCAACAGCACATCTGTCGCTTCTCGCAATAGGGCAATTGCTAGATCCAGATTTTCTTGTGGGTTACCAATATTTGCACCCAGTGCGATTACAGCTTTCATCGAGATCTGGTTAATACAACTGCAATATCTTTTAATTGTGCGGCAACGGGTGCTTGAGGCTTGTGCACGGTGACAGTTACAGAGCTGACCTTCACATGTTGATTTAATACCCGCTCTGCAATCCGTGCCGCTAATTTTTCAATCAAGTTAACTGGATTACTTGTTATTTCTTCAACAACCAGATCTGTAATCTCGGCATAGTTGACAGTGTCTGCGATCGAATCTGAATGTGATGCTGCCTTTAAATCGACTGAAAGTGTTAAGTCAACAAAGAAATCTTGACCCTCTTTGCGCTCTTGTTCAAACAAGCCGTGATAACCAAATCCATGGATACCTGTCAGGACAATCTGATCACTCATTGTGCCAACACCTCCTTATGTGGTTTCACGCTATGAACTCTAACCGCCCACACACCTGTGGTGGCAAGCCGCTTGGTTAAGTCAATTGTTGCTTGTTCGCGTTCATCTGGAGTATCCCCACCTAGAAAACGCTTGCGTGATGCGCCAATTAATACGGGATAACCCATCTCAACAAATGATTCGACTGAATCGATGATCGCCCAGTTATGTTCAGCATCCTTTGCAAAGCCCAGCCCTGGATCAATTATTAAATTGTTGGGTTTGATTCCCGCATCTTGAGCGGCGGTAATACGCTCCCGTAACTCTGAAATGACATCATTAACCACATTGTTATAAATAGCCTTTGAATTCATATCTTTTGACTGCCCACGCCAGTGCATTGCAATATAGGGAACCTGCAACCGTGCAGCGGTTTGCAGCATGTCTGGGTCTGCTAAACCACCACTGACATCATTGATAATCGATGCACCAGCCTCAATTGCAGCCTCTGCGGTGCTTGCACGCATTGTGTCGATGCTAATTTTTACGCCATGCTTTGAAAGTTCTGTGATAACTGGAATGGTGCGCTCTAACTCTTCTACTTCACTTACACGATCTGCACCAGGTCTAGTTGATTCACCACCGATGTCAATAATGTCAACGCCTTCTGCCATCATTTCTAACCCTCGTGAAACTGCGGCATCAAAGTCATTATGTCTTCCACCATCGGCAAAGGAATCAGGGGTTACATTCAAGATGCCCATGATCAACATGAGAACTACGCCTTAGTAATTAACGAAATTGCTTCAGCGCGCGTTGCAGGATTTAGAAGTGCTCCGCGAACAGCAGATGTAGTTGTGCGCGCGTGAGACTTCTTAACTCCGCGCATCGACATACACAGATGTTCGCAATCAATAATTACGATCACGCCAAGCGGGTCCAAAATTTTCACCATTGCATCAGCAATCTGAGTTGTTAATCGTTCCTGCACCTGCGGGCGCTTTGCATACAGATCGACTAAGCGTGCAAGCTTTGAAAGACCAGTGATCTTTCCGCGCGGGATATATCCGATATGGGCAACGCCATGGAACGGAGTTAGGTGATGTTCGCAATGCGAGAAGACTTCGATGTCACGAACGATCACTAACTCTTCATGTCCGATATCAAAGGTAGTTGTTAAAACATCCTCTGGTGATTGCCACAAGCCCTCAAAGTTTTCCTTCATTGCGCGAGCAACTCGTGCGGGAGTTTCCTTTAAGCCATCACGATCAGGATCTTCACCAAGGGCTAAAAGTAGCTCGCGAACAGCCTTTTCAGCACGTTCCTGGTCATAGGGACCAGAAGCGCGACCATCAGTCACGGTCACTTTATTTACCGTCACTTGCAGCCTTCTTGCGACGAGTTGGTTTTTTTGGTTCTTCAACTACTACAACAATGCGTTCTGGAACCTCCACTGGTGGTTGCTCAGATGGAATGCGAGTAGCAGAACCAGTCCATGCTGGGCGCTTTGTAACTAGCTTTACCTTTTTAAAGATTGCCGCGATTTCATCCTTATTCAACGTTTCCTTTTCAAGAAGTTCAATCACCATTTCGTCAAGGATCTTTCGGTTTGCAACCAAAATATCGAAAGCTTCTTGATGTGCATTCTCAATGAGTCGTCGAATTTCGCGGTCTACAACTCCTGCGATATTTTCGCTGTAATCACGTTGATGTCCATAATCGCGACCCAAGAATGGCTCAGATGCTCCGCCGCCCAATTTGATAGCACCTATAGCTTCTGTCATTCCATATTGAGTAACCATGGCACGAGCAAGCTCTGTGGCTTTTTCAATGTCATTAGAGGCACCTGTCGATGGATCATGGAAAATCAATTCTTCAGCGGCGCGTCCACCTAATGAATACGCCAACTGATCAAGTAATTGATTGCGAGTTGTTGAGTACTTATCTTCATCAGGAAGGACCATTGTGTAACCAAGTGCCCGGCCACGAGGCATGATTGTTACCTTGTGGACTGGATCTGTATGAGGCATTGCATGTGCAACAAGAGCGTGACCTGCTTCGTGATAAGCAGTGACTCGACGTTCATCATCACTCATTAAACGAGATTTACGTTGCGGTCCAGCCATAACGCGATCAATCGCTTCATCTAGCTCTGGATTTCCGATAGCAGCTTTGTTTTCACGGGCAGACAAAAGCGCCGCTTCATTAAGAACATTGGCAAGATCGGCGCCTGTAAAACCAGGTGTGCGACGTGCGTAATTAACTAGCTTTACCTCATCGCTTAGTGGCTTGCCCTTGGCGTGTACCTGCAAGATCGCTTCGCGACCCTTGAGATCTGGGCGATCAACTGCGATTTGTCGATCAAAGCGACCTGGACGAAGCAAGGCAGGATCTAAAACATCTGGACGGTTTGTTGCAGCGATCAAAATGACCTGTGAGTTTTCTTCAAAGCCATCCATTTCAACTAATAATTGATTAAGTGTTTGTTCACGTTCATCGTGGCCACCACCCATTCCCGCACCGCGCTGGCGACCGACAGCATCAATTTCGTCGATGAAAACTATTGCAGGAGCATTTGCCTTAGCTTGATTAAACAAATCACGCACACGAGCTGCACCAACACCAACAAACATTTCAACAAAGTCAGAGCCTGAAATGGAATAGAAAGGGACTCCAGCTTCACCAGCCACTGCGCGAGCTAGAAGTGTCTTACCTGTTCCTGGAGGGCCAAACAACAAAACACCCTTAGGGATCTTTGCGCCAAGTGGTGCGTACTTTTCTGGCTTTGCAAGGAAGTCTTTTATTTCATCTAATTCGGCAAGTGCCTCATCTGCTCCTGCAACATCTTTAAAAGTTGTCTTTGGTACATCGTTGTCTTGCAATTTCGCTTTAGATTTTCCAAATTGGAAAACTTTGTTTCCGCCTTGGGTTTGGCTCATAAACCAGAAAAACAAAAGTCCAATAAGCAGAAATGGAACGATGGAGAAGAGGAATGAAACCAAGAGTGATTGCGACGGAACCTTTACGTTCCAACCCTTTGAAGGTGGGTTAGCCGTCAATGCATCAATCAAGGTGGGCTCTTGGCGCGCAACATAGAATGCCTCAACCTTTGAATCGCCCTTAATTGTGTTACCAGGAGTAAGGATTAGGCGAATCTTTTGATCTCTATCAACTAGTTCGGCTGATAAGACTTTTGATTGAGTAATCGCATCAATTGCCTGTGACGTTTCGATTTGCGTGTATTTATTGCCCGCAGATGAGATCTGACCAAAAACCGTGACAGCAAAGATTGCAGCAACAATCCAAAATAAAGGACCGCGAAAGATTTTTCCGCCAGTGGTGGTAGGTTTTTTTGGCGTGCTCTTGCCAGAAAAACTCTTCTTTGCTTGCTTCTTAGGCTTTTGTGCTTGTGACATATTTGGGGATTCTCGTTTCTAGTTCTTATTCGTACATGTGCTTTGCAAGCACACCAATGAAAGGAAGGTTGCGGTATTTTTCATCGAAATCGAGTCCATACCCAATTACGAAATCTTTTGGAATATCAAAGCCGACATACTTAACATTGACTTCAACCTTTGCGGCTTCTGGCTTACGTAAAATTGAAAGAATTTCTACTGAACCAACGCCTCGTGATTCTAGGTTTGCCTTGAGCCAAGAAAGAGTTAAACCAGAGTCAACTATGTCTTCAACGATTAAGACATTGCGACCTGTTATGTCACGATCTAAATCTTTCAAAATGCGAACAACTCCGCTGGACTTTGTTCCAGATCCATATGAAGAAACCGCCATCCAGTCCATATCTATGTGACGTTGCAGCGCGCGCGAAAGATCGGCAACTGCCATGACTGCACCTTTTAATACACCAACAAGCAGAAGGTCTTTACCTTCGTAATCTCTATCAACCTCCGCTGCTAGCTCTTTGATACGTGCTTGCAACTGTTCTTCGGTCACGATTACGCGTTCGATATCGCCCTTGACTGCTTCTAAATCCACGGTTCTCCCTATGGTCGGTGCGGTGAGAGCGAAAGTCTGCCCGAAATTCGCTCAACCTTCACACCGCCCGGTAAATTGAGCGCACCTTGGCCGCTCCACGCTGAGATTAGGGCCTCAACAGCACTTACATGCTCTGCCGAGACCGATCCTGCAGGAGCACCTGCGGCATAGATTGCAGCTCGCAGAATTCGGGTGCGAATTGCTCTGGGCAGGGTTTCTAGATGGGCGCAATCCAGATCATGAAGATCTAATTGAATCTCTTCGCGCTTTGCCCAATGATCGAGCGCATCAGCATCATCGCGTAACAGATGAGCACTTCTGGCTAATGCATCTGAGATTCCAGGTCCAATTGTTTTTTCTAAAATCGGAAGTGCTTCGGTGCGAACACGTACACGTGCGAACTGAGTGTCTTGGTTGTGCGGATCATTCCAATAATCCAAACCAACTTCTTTGCAAAACTCTTCACTCTGATTGCGAGTAATTTCTAGAAGTGGTCGAACATAAATTCCGCTGTGATGTGCCATTCCAGAAAGTGAACGAGTACCAGATCCACGGGCAAGTCCTAATAGAACTGTTTCTGCTTGATCATCTTTTGTATGCCCAAGAAAAACTGCTACCGCACTTTCATCTTCTGCAACTTCATTGATCGCTTTGTACCGCGCGTTTCGAGCAGAAGCTTCTAATCCTTCTTTGATATCAACGGTAACTTTTTTAATTACACATTTGATCCCAAACTTTGAAAGTTGCTCTACAACTTTTTCTGCTTGCGCCGTTGAAGCAGCTTGCAGTTGATGATCAACTGTGACCCCAATAACCTTAATCGCAACTTTCTCTGCTTCAACCGACAGCGCGTAAGCAAGTGCTAATGAATCTGCGCCTCCAGAAACTGCAACAAGAACTGTGTCTCCAGCTTCATATTTTTCCAGCCATGTTCGAACCGCATTGCGAACTGCAGGAACCGCTGTTGTCATAGGACAAGAGTAGTGCTGGTTTAGACGCGACCACCAAATGGCATTAGACCCTTAACGCTGTAGATGCTTGAATAGAGCAAACCACGGTCCTTAGAGTTAGCTTCCCACATCATGCCGTTACCAGCATAAATTGAAATGTGGTGAATTGTTGAGATTGTTCCCTTATATGAATAGAACAAGAGATCGCCAGGTACTAACTCTTTGAGAGAAACATGCTGGGTATAGCCAGAATACAAAGCCGAGTTAAGGCGATCCCAGTTGGGCCAACCTAGCCCTGCTGATTTATAGGCCGCATAAACAAGTCCAGAGCAGTCAAATGAACTTGGCCCTTCGGATCCCCAAATATAAGGCTTGCGTGCAAGAACTTGTGTCTTTGCAAATGCAACCGCTTTGTCACGTTGTGCCTGAGTGGTTCTAGATGATGAGCGGCCTTTGAATCCAGTATCTGGCCAAATATTTTTTTGTCCACCAGTTTGTGCAGCGGTATTTGCTTGGCTTTCTTCGAGTAATGCAAGTTGACGTTGCTGCTCAAGGGTTGTGCGAACTTTGCGAGCATTCATTAAATCTTTCATCAATTTATCTTGAACCGCTTGTAACTTGGCAACTTCTTCTGCTTGTTCTGCTTTCGCATCATCTGCAACTTGCTTCGCAGCCGCTACCTTGTTTGTTGCAACTTGTTGAACAACCTTGGCAGCATCAGCTTCAGCCTTGGCTTTTTTCGCTGCTGCTTCAGCTTCTTTAAATCGGTCTAGTGCGACAGAGTTCTGTGCACCCAATGTGCTGAGCGTTGTTAGTTGATCAATTAAATCCTGGGGACCATTTGCGCTAAGCAAAGGTGCAATATCGCTCATGCTGCCGCCCAAGATGTATGCATTTGCTGCAAGACGGCCAATTGTTCTGTGTGCTTGTGAAACCGCCGCCGCGGTTTCCTCTGCGTGCTTTGCCGCTGCGACAGCTAGAGAAGTTGCTACGGCTAATTCACCTTGAGCTTTCTTATATAAGGCTGTGGCCGCATTTGCCTTTGCGGTCAGAGTGCGAAGGCTTTGATTTGCTGCGGCCAATTTTTTGGCTTGCGCATCAGCAATCTTTTTCTTTGCAGCTTCCACTTTCTTTGCAGCTTCGATTTCAGCCACAGTTGGTTTAGGGACTGCAAGCGCAGGCACTGACGAAATCGACAGCCCCAGAATTACAGCAAGCGATATCGCCCTGAACTTTTTCACGTAAAACCTTTCGGAAGGGAAGGCCTAAAGAATAAATGCCGAACCTGAGAAAAGCGGGGTTTTACCTGCGAGTGTCTTTAATTGGCTACATCACGACGAACAAAAAGTATTGATGCCACTAGTGAGCCAAGTATGACGTAGGCACCACCTGTAGCAAGAGCGTGCAAATAGGTGACATCAGCACTTCCACCTGAAGCGATAATCGTGAGCTGGGATCCTGGCAACCATGATTGTGTTGAACTCTTTACCGCTACCAGCAGATTCTCAACAATTAATAACCAAAGAACACCGAATGAGATTGCACTAATTGGTGAGCGTAGAAGCAGCCCTAGAACCATTCCAATGACTCCAAAGCCAACTACTGAAATCGTGACGTTAACAAATGTTGTGTAGATGAACTCAATTCCAGCGGTTGAAAACCACAAATCTGTTGAGACATCCACAGTAGGTGCCAAAATGACAGAAGATCCAATGCTTACGATTGCGGATAAAACAATCATGACAAGTGCAAATATCATCATCGAAATTAGTTTTCCAGCCAAGATTTTCATTCGGCTTGGTTGACGAACTAACAAGTTGCGAAGCGTTCCGTATGTGTATTCCTGTGCGGTCTGCGCAGCAAAAACGCACAGAGCAATAATTCCTAAAAAGCCACCCACGCTTGCAAAGCCTTGAACGCCACCACTTGCCAAGGACAGTACTTCGCGACTTATTACCTGCCCGCGGTCAGCATTTCCCTGTGGTGAATCAATTAGCAGATAAAGCAACGATGAGAAGAGTCCACTGAAAAATACAACCGCGCCCATTGTGCCAAGAAATAGTGTGGGGCGACGAAGCTTGCGTAGCTCTGCTGTAACAACATTTAACATTACTTATCCCCCGTCATTTCAAAGAATGTTTCTTCTAGGTTAGGCAGCTGCGGAGCAAGTTGTGCCAATGTGATTCCAGCGTCAAAAGCAGCCTCATTAAGTACGGCAGCCCATTTCATATCAGCCAAAATATGAACTGATTCATCCCGAATTACAGCGTGATGCCCTGCTTCCTTTGCAATTTTAACTATGCGCTTTAGGTCAGATTTCTTCAGGGATTTAGCAATAATCGTTGGTTGCTGCTGAGCCATCAATTCACCGATTGGGCCTGCAAAGACAATTTCTCCTTTTCGCAACATAACAATGTAATCGCTGATAATTTCTAATTCAGAGAGCAAATGGGAAGAAACAAACACCGTTGTTCCTCCATTTGCCAGATCGCGCAATAGAGCGCGAACTTCTTGAATGCCTTCAGGATCTAAACCATTTGTTGGTTCATCCAGCATCAAAAGCTGTGGCTCAGGCAACAGTGCGGCTGCAATTCCTAACCGCTGCTTCATCCCGAGTGAGTAGGTTTTAAACTTTGATTTGCCGCGATCTTCGAGCCCAACTTTGTCCAATAACTGTTGCACTCGCTCGATTGGGAATCCACCAAGTTTTGCTAGAACCATCAAGTTCTCATAACCCGACAGTGCTGGATAAAAAGCAGGCCCTTCGATCATTGCTCCTACGCGACTTAAGTATTTTTCTGGATGCTCAATGGGCTCACCCAAGATGTGGCCTTGCCCGGTTGTGGGAGTTATGAGACCCAGCAGCATCCGCATAGTGGTCGTCTTGCCCGATCCATTTGGACCAACAAAGCCGCACACCGTGCCTAGCGGCACTTCAAAGTTGATATGTGAGACTGCTAAGCGATCTTCATATTTCTTGGACAAATCTGAGACTGAAATTGCAGTATTAGTCATGGCGCTAACTCTGCCACAATTAGGCCATGAGTAAACGACCTTGGGGTTATCGACCTCGTAAGGATTCACTGGGACCTGACTGGGAATTGCACCCACAGACACACTCAGTGCGCACTGGTTTGGCTCGATCTGGTTTTGGTGAAACATCTGAAGCGTTGTATCTCACAAGTGGTTTCACATATTCATCTGCTGAAGAGGCTTTTGACTCCTTTGCGGAAGAAACTGATCACTATTTATATGGCCGTTTTCATAACCCAACAATTGCGATGTTTGAAAAGCGACTTGCCGCAATTGAAGGTGCCGAGATGTGCGTTGCGACAGGTTCTGGAATGTCTGCAATGTTTGCATCCCTTGCCTGTTTAGTTGAGCAGGGCGACCACGTAGTGGCATCTGCTGCAATGTTTTCTTCTTGCCATGTTGTCATTACAGAATTCTTGCCAAAGTGGGGCGTCACATACGAATTAGTAAAGGGAAATGATCCTGCAGACTGGGCCAAGGCTCTTAGCAAGCCAACTAAGGCTGTGTTTATTGAAACACCAAGTAACCCATTGTTAGAAATTGTTGACATCAAAATGGTGAGCGAGCTTGCACACAAGGTTGGTGCAACTGTAATTGTTGATAACGTCATGGCTTCACCTGTATTGCAAAAGCCATTACAACTTGGCGCAGATGTGGTTATGTATTCAGCAACTAAACACATCGATGGTCAAGGTCGCGTATTAGCTGGTGCACTACTTGGCTCTGCAGATTACATCGTTGGAAAACTTCTACCTTTTGTTCGTCACTCAGGTCCTGCCCTAAGCCCTTTTAATGCATGGGTGCTTGTTAAGTCATTAGAAACAATGCATATGCGTGTTGAGGCTATGGTCTCTAATGCTCAGGCTGTTGCAGAATTTCTGGAAAAGCAACCTGCTATCAAATCTGTCCGCTACCCAGGATTAAAGTCCCACCCTGGTCACGAATTAGCTATGAAACAGATGAATAACGGTGGTGGAAGCACAATTGGCATTGAATTCAAAGGTTCACAGCAAGAAGTCTTTGCCTTCATGAACAAGCTGTGTGTCATCGATATTTCAAACAACTTGGGCGATAGCAAATCTCTTATTACTCACCCTGCCTCTACAACGCACCGACGTTTAGCACCAGAAGTTCAGGCAGAGATGGGCATTACCGCTTCAGTGCTTCGATTGTCTGTTGGATTAGAACATTCATCAGACCTGATTAAGGATCTAGAGCAGGCTTTAGCTAAGTAGTTGCGCCGCAACAAGTACAACTGAAAGCAAGCTTAAGTAAGTAATAGACCACTGGAAAATCTTTCCAGCGACCTTGGCATAATTTGGTGAACCTTCTTTAAGGGCAATCAATTGCACTGCAAAAACTAGCCCAAGCCCGATTGTCACAAGCATTGACCATGTTGGAAGATTTGCAGCACTGATTAACCAAATTGATGATGCGATCATCAGGGTTGTGTGAAACCACATTTCGCCAAGGACACGACCCTTTGTTGCAACAACTGGAAGCATTGGTGTGCCTGCTGCTGCATAATCGTCTTTGAACTTAATTGCAAGCGCCCAGAAATGTGGTGGCGTCCAAAAGAAAATTACAAAGAAAAATGCCCACGGAGTTATTGATAGAGAGTTTTCTACTGCGGCCCAGCCAATGAGTACTGGCATACAACCTGCTGCACCACCCCAGACTATATTTTGTGAGGTGCGTTGTTTGAGCGCCATTGTGTACACAACAACATAATAGGCAATTGCAATTAGTGCTAATAGGGTGGCAAGTGGGGTTGTGAAAACCCAGAACAAGACAAGTGAAAGTGATCCAATTACCGTTGCAAAAATCGTTGCATTTGTTTTAGAGATTAAACCGGTAACAATCGGGCGCTTAGATGTTCGCGCCATTAATTTGTCTAAATCACTTTCAATCACCATGTTGAAGGCATTTGCACTACCCGCAGCTAAAGTGCCTGCAAATATTGTTGCGGCCACAAGGCCAAAGTCTGGCAAACCTTTTGCCGCCAGAACCATTGCAGGCAGAGTTGAAACGAGCAGTAGTTCAACGACCCGTAACTTCATAAGGTCTAGGTATCCCCGCATAGCAACGCTCACTAGCCAAGATTACTCAGCGAATTAAACTGCGCATCACAGCCGCCTCACAGGGATAATAGTTACCTTGCTCTCAACGAAGGGATTTACCATGACTGAGAACGACAAGCCCGAATGGTTTGAGATCGCTGAAAATGATGGGCCAACTGCGCCACTCAAGGCATCTAAAACTCTGCCTGTTCTAGCGGTCTTTGCTACCGCTCTGATTCTTGGCATCGGTGCAGTCGTTGCACAAGTTCAAGATAATTCCCCTGCTTCTGCAGTTGATGCAGCAAATGTGCAGACTGAGGCGACTAACAACACGACATCTGCAACATCACAATCTCCAATGACCGATCCTTCAGCTGGTTCGACAGCCTCTTCCACATCTGGTTTGAAAAACCCATCCATCGCGCAGTTGCCAACTAAGGGTGACGACGAAGACGATGATGATGACGAAGACGACGATGATGATGAGGACGATGAAGAGGACGATGAAGAGGACGATGACTAACTAGTACAATTTAGGAATGCACAAGCGCTTCCTATCTATATTTGTTATAGCTTCGCTCTGTGCCATATCAGTACCGGCACAGGGCGAAGTTGTTTTAACTGAACCCAAAATGAAGTTAATTAAAACAATTAATGGTTCAATCTCACCAAAATCAGTGAAATCATCAGGTGATGGCGTGGTGAGCGCACACAATATGATGTATCGACATTCGATAACCGTCTATGACGCAAAGACTTTTGAACTATTAAAAACAATTCCTGATTCTGTATCTTTGCAAAAATATGGATTCTCCAAAAGCGCTTCAATTTTTAGAGGCTCACCTGTAGAAGGAACATTTTCTCCAGATGGTAAGTATCTCTACGTCAGCAATTATGCAATGTATGGCCCCGGATACAACAAAGAGGGGCATGACACTTGTTCACCTGCATCTGGCTATGACAGTAGCTTTGTCTATCGAATCAATAGAAGCACTTATGAAATTGATGCGATCTATCCAGTTGGATCTGTCCCCAAAGTAGTAGAAGCTACTCCTGACAATAAATATGTACTGGTTGCTAATTGGTGTTCCTATACAGTCTCAGTAATTTCAGTAGATGCTCAAAAGGTTGTTAAAACAATCAAAATTGGCCGATATCCACGAGGAATCGCAATCTCCAATGACTCAAAGCAAGCCTACGTGGCTGAAATGGGTGGCAATAGAGTTCACGTAATTAACTTAGAAGATTTCACCGTCACTCACATACCAATTGGCAGTAACCCTCGCGCGATTGTGTTGTCTCCAGACAACACAAGGATGTATGTGACGATGAACCTTTCGGGCAAAGTTACATCGTGGGATTTGGTGGCAAACAAAGCCGGCAGATCTGTTAAGACTGGCGAAGCTGCCCGTAGTTTGGCGATTTCAGCAGATGGCTCAACAATGTTCGTAGTTAACTTTAAGAGCAACACAATGTCTAAGGTGCGAACAAGTGATATGAAAGTCCTAGAAACTATCAAAGCCTGTAATGAACCAATCGGTGTCACATACGATGCACCGACAGGCAATACTTGGGTTGCATGTTACAAAGGACAGATAAAGATTTATTCCAATAATTAAGGTGCGGGAGAAATTTCAGCTGGAATATTAGGTGCTGCAATTCTTCCAAGCACGCGATCGATCGCCGCTCGCGCTTTATCCAATGCTCTATTGCCCAATGCAATGTCATCGGCTAGAGCAACAAAAATATATTCGCGATCAGTTGATTCGACATAGCCCGCAAGAGTCGCGGTTCCGTTAAGGGTTCCTGTCTTTGCGCGGACTAAGCCCACAGCAGCAGGGGCGGTTGTCGTAAATCTGTTCTGTAGTGTTCCTGATACTCCACTTATTGGTAGGGAGTCATACAAAAGTGCATACTTCTCATCTTTACGAATCTTATATAAGAATTCACCCATTAATCTTGCAGTGATCCTATTTTTCTTGGATAACCCGCTTGCATCTACAACGACTAACTTACTGTCATCGATTTCTAGTTGAGTTAGAAGGGCGCGAAAAATTGTCTCAACGCCTTTAATGTCTAGCGAATACCCAGCGGCTCGTGCAGATAATCGAGCCAGGCGCTCTGACAATAGATTATCGCTCCACAACATCATCCACTTAAGGATTTCTGCAACGGTAGGTGAGTTTTCCGAAGCTATTAGATCACCTTGGGCGAGAAGGGTTTCATCATCTGAAACCGCCTTGAAAGTCGGTTTGAATCCACGTTTCAACCAAAATGCTTTGAGGTTTGCGACATCTTGGGAATAGAGGTTGCTATAGATAACTTTGTAATTCTTTAACGATCCACTATTTGCTTTCTTAACTGCAGATAATGTGTTAAACCCCATATAGGGTAAAGAAGCTCTGTTCATTTTACGAGCGGCATTGTGATCCGAACTAATCCAAGGATCGAGTGACCCGCGAATAATGATTGTTTTATTCTCAGGTGAAATACTCACAGTCGTGTTGAATACAGATTGTGGATCTAAATAATCAAGAGTTACCGCTGCAGCCAAAACTTTCATCACCGAAGCTGGCTTGCGCTGGGAATAGATATTTTTCTCGTAAATGACCTGACCTGTTGTTCCATCGATAATTATCATCGCTGGATTCGAGAGAGAAGAAACTTTAAGCAGCTCATCAAATGCCGCAGGAATTGATTCGGGGCCTAATGCCGCCCTTGCCGGCGTAATGGAAAGAATGAGCGCAAGGCTGAGGACAAATATTCTTTTGAACAAAAGCATGAGCTCGTTAGCTACCGGGCAGATGCGATAATTATGTTAAGAGTGGTCAATCCGATCATAGATAGCCAAACACTCTTTGGCAGCTCAGGCTTCTTAACATTCTTATAACCAAGCGCAAGAATTACGATTATAACTAATAATTTGATTCCAACCTTTGTGTGGTTTAGATCCTCGTCAGGCTTAACTGTGTCATGTAATCCAACCAATATGAGACCTGCAAGAAGCGCCGTCAACCCTGCATGCAAGACACCTGGGTTTAATGTGCGGGGGCTCTTGTTCCACTGATGTAGTAGGAGAGCAAGGATTCCAATTACTGCAAGGATGTGGATTGCATATACGACCATGTTGATAGCTGACATGTGTTCAGTTTAGAGTGCCTATATGTCTTCGCCAACCACCCCCGCCAGCATTGGCCCAGGTGAATTTTTCCCTGTTGTGGGTGTTGGGCCGCACGAAAAACCCTGGCCAGAAGGTGATCACTACGATCCTGAATTGTTGCTGAATGGAGATCGTCGCAACGTCTTAGATCATTATCGCTATTGGACTGTTGAAGCGATCGTGAAAGATTTAAATACCAAACGTCATAAACTTCAGATTGCTATTGAAAATTGGCAACATGATTTAAATATTGGATCAATAGTTCGAACTGCAAATGCATTCAACGTTTCTGGTGTTCATATTGTCGGAAAGCGCGATTGGAATAAGCGTGGTGCGATGGTGACTGATAGATATTTAACAGTGATGCATCATCCAACGATTGAAGATTTTGCTACTTACTGCAAAGAGCAAAACTTGCCGATTATTGGAATTGATAATGTTCCTGGTTCAAAACAACTAGAGCCAGCTGCTTTGCCAGAAAGTTGTGTTCTTTTGTTTGGTCAAGAAGGTGCCGGTATGTCAGATGAGGGTATTGCGGTTTGCGAAGTTTTGTACGAGATTAATCAATACGGCTCGACTAGATCAATGAACGCTTCTGCTGCAGGTGCGATTGCTATGTACCATTGGGCACTGCAGCATTTACCGCGCTAGCTCTAACAACAATCCGTTCACAGCACGTTCGACCATAGCCAAAGTAGTCTCATAGGCTTCATCAGATTGATTGTAAGGATCTGGAACTTCTAATTTAAAGTATTCGGCAGAAGTTGGGTCGATGCTTTTTAAATCTGGATCAAAATTACGTAAATAGAAAACCTTGCTTCGATGTTCTTCACTCTCTGCCAAAGACAGGACGTTGTGATAATTGCTTGAATCCATAACCAAAATCAGATCATGGATAAAGAAATCATTAACTTTGAACTGCTGAGCGATGTGCGAATGTTTATAACCTGCAGCTTCCCAAATCTTTTGTGATGAGGGGTGGGGGCCTTGTCCAATATGCCAAGAGCCAGTCCCTGAACTGTGGACTTGGATGCTTGGTACTTTCCAATCAGCGGTTTTACCCGCTAAAACCGCTGCAGCCATTGGTGAGCGACAAATATTGCCAAGGCACACCATTGTGATACTGAGTTGGTCTCTGCCCTTAAGTGAGGAGATCAAGATCTGGTTCATCTTCAAGTGCTTCTTGCACAGTCTTTAGACGGCGTTCAATTTCATCTGCATCTTCCCCGCGACCTTGCATGCGCAAGATCTTGGCGATGCGGGACTCAATATCAACAATGAATTCGAAGTCTTTTGGTTCATCTTCACTAACAATTGCCAGGACAATTTCAAGAGTTGCTAATCCTTCATCATACTTTTCAAGCAAGATTTGTGCTTTTCCAAATTCAAAGGATGCAAATGTTTCACGACGATGATCATGCCCTGTTTCAAAAACATCAACTGCTTTGCGAGCCGTTTCTAGTGCAAGTTCGCCTTCACCAAGTTCGATTAAGCATGACGCCATTTTTTGGTCACAACGGGCGACATGTATGACTTCTTTATTGCGCTTGAAAAGAGTCCTGGCCTCTTTAAAGGCTTCGAGTGCTTTTTCATAATTTTTCAATTCACGTTCGGCGCAACCAATTAAATGCAGATCATTTGCTGCACCAATTTCGTTTCCGTCAACTAAATGTTCTTGGGCGCACTCATTCATTGTTTCAACAACTTTGTCGTATTGCTTAGATGAATACCACCATTCACCGAGTGTGCAAGCAAGCTCTAGTGCTATGGGTGATTTATTCTCGCGTAGTAGTTCAACGGCTTTGCTCATTGCCAGTGCTGCTTCATCCATGCGTTTTAATTGATTTAAGTTATAACCAATTGCTGAATACGCCTGAGCTAAACCTTCAGATGGTGCGGAATCACCAAGTTGTGAATAAATATCGCGTGCAGTCTCAGCTAAGGCCAGAGCTTCGTCATATTGGCCACGCGCATAAATGCGAGCGCTTAATTCGTAATAAGTGCTGGCGCGTTCTTCGCCTTCGACTTCAGGGATGCGATCCCACAACATCTCTTCGCTGATGAGTTCTTCTAAGCCGTCATCGTCGCTCATGCAAGAAACTTATACGCAGAACTACCTAAAATGCTTTCAAATGGACAGCCTCGGGAGCGTGGTTTACCCTTTTACCTGCAAACGATTCGCATTTAGCCCCCAGGAGAGCCGTGAACCAGATAGTCCAGGAGCAAGCCAAGGTCCCCTTCCGCGACCGCCTAACTCGGGATGAGTGGCGCCGCATGGCGGCCATGTTCGGATTCATTCTCTTCTTACACGTTGCCGGCGCAGGTTTGATGTGGAAAGCAACTACCGGAAATTATGTCTTGGCAGATGGAACTTTGTTTGGTTGGGGCACCGCCGCTCTTGCCTATATTTTGGGCATGCGCCATGCATTCGATGCCGATCACATCAGTGCAATTGATAACACAACTAGAAAATTAATGTCTGAAGGCCAACGTCCACTAGGAGTTGGTTTCTTCTTCTCGCTCGGTCACTCATCAGTAGTTTTCCTACTCACCATTTTGCTCGGCTTCGGAATCAAGACTCTTGGCTCACAGCTAAACGATGATGATTCGGCATTGCAGCACTACACGGGGCTGATTGGAATTACAGTCAGCGGCACTTTCTTGATGATAATCGGAATCTTAAATTTAATAGTCCTAGTTTCCATCGTTGGTGTCTTTATTAAGATGCGACAAGGTGCATACAACGAAGAAGAGTTAGAGAAGCACCTTGATTCTCGTGGTTTACTAATGCGTTTCTTTGGGCCTATTGCTCGTCGCATTGATAAGTCTTGGAAAATGTATCCACTAGGCATTTTGTTTGGTCTTGGTTTTGACACTGCAACTGAAGTAGGGCTGCTAATTCTTGCGGGATCATCAACTATTGCAGGGTTGCCTTGGTGGGCGATGATTTCATTGCCATTTTTCTTTGCCGCTGGAATGAGTTTGCTGGACACTATTGATGGATCCTTCATGAACTTTGCATATGGTTGGGCATTTTCAAAACCTGTTCGTAAGGTGTACTACAACATTATTATTACTGGACTCTCTGTAGCGGTTGCACTATTCGTTGGCGGGCTTCAGATTCTCCAAATTTTTGCGCAACAGTTGAATCTAACTGGTGGTCTTTGGAATTCCGCACTTGCTTTTAATTTAAATAGTGCCGGTTACTTCATTGTTGGCTCTTTTGTAGTTGTATGGACAGTTGCATTGTTGCTATGGAAGTACGGCAATATTGAGGAACGTTGGCACAACAAGGCACATGAAGCTCAGCTATCACGCGGAGAAGAATCAGATCACACCGCTGCAGGAATTGGACTAGGTCCTATCAAAGACGGCTTTAAAATCGATTAAATCCGGTGGTAATCAGTACAAATAATCCACGGTAGACTTAAGCCATTGGTGCGACCGCACCAAAGTACTTCCCCCCAAGTGCTGATTTAGTTCAGCACTACATGCGAGTCTTATTTTCGCCCTAGCCGCCAAAAGTGCGAGCTATACCCGAGACGCGCTTGTCGTCTCGATTGGTATGCATTTCTATGTCTCTACAACCACGCACTAGCGCGCCCGGAAAAGCTCGTCGCGCAGCATCAGCAGGTAAGCCTAAGCGCACGAAGAAGGCTGCCACTTTTAAAGAATCAGCTCCTAAAGCGCGTCACACAACTGCGCAAAAGGCGGCACGTAAAGGTGCAGCAGCAAAGCCATCAACTGGAAAGCCTGCATCAACTCGTCGTTATTCAGATGTTGATACAACTGCAACATCAAAGAAGGAAACGCGTTTAGTCGAGCGTTCAAAGCTACGTGCAAAGCGTTACCAAGAACAAACAGCATCAAAGCCACGTCCAACTGAAGAACCAGCAGAGCGTTCAGCACGTATTGAACGATCACAGCGTCCAGATTCACGTGCCAAGAAGTTTGTGAAAGAACGCGAAGTCCGCGAATCAGCACCACGCCCAGCTCGTCCAGAACGTACTGAGCGAACAGAACGTCCAGCAGCTCGTCCAGAATTCAAGAAAACATACAAGAAGGCAGAGCGTCCAGCATTCAAGCGCGAAGATTCACGTCCTGCGTTTAAGAAGGATTCTGATACCCGTCCAACAAATCGCCGTGACGCGGTAAAGGCAAAGATTGCTCGCACAGATGATGGTCGTCCAAACTTTGAACCACGTAAGCGCGAAAAGTTTGATCCAACTCGTCCAAAGAAGAGCAGCGTTGCACCAGATACTCGCGCAGCTAACTTCCGCGCAGAGCGTCCAGTACGCGATCGCCGCAATGATTCACCCGCTTACGCTCGTGATGACTTTAAGAAGCAAGCAAAGTCTCATTCAAATGCAGCGGTCGATTTCGGCGCAGATGACAACTACATTTCAGCAAATCTTGCAGATGCAAACCTTGTTGATGCAACTCCTCTAACTGAGATCACAACAACATTTGCTGATCTTGGTATTGCAGCACCACTTGTTAATGCACTGAGCAAGCAAGGAATCTTGCATCCATTCCCAATTCAGATTGCAACATTGCCAGATGCTCTTGCAGGACATGACATTTTGGGTCGTGGGCAAACTGGATCAGGAAAGACTCTTGCATTCGGTTTAGCACTTCTAAACAACCTCAATGGCAAGGTTGCAAAGCCTCATAAGCCATTGGCGCTTGTTTTGACTCCAACCCGTGAGCTTGCACAACAGATCGATGAAGTTTTGATGCCACTTGCTCGTTCAATTGGACATGAATCAGTTGTCGTTGCTGGCGGAATGTCGTACTCAAAGCAGATCACTGCAATGCGTCGCGGAACAGCAATCTTGGTTGCAACACCTGGTCGTTTAATCGATCTACTTAACAAGGGTGAAGTTCAGCTAGATCAACTTCAAATTACAGTTCTTGATGAAGCAGATCAGATGGCAGATATGGGCTTCTTGCCTGTTGTTAAGGAAATCCTTGATCAGGCAAAACTTGATGGTCAGCGACTTCTATTCTCTGCAACGCTAGATCGTGGTGTTGATTCATTGGTTCGTCAGTACTTGAAGAATCCAAAGACTCACTCACTACAAAACGATCGTGCATCAGTTTCAACTATGGAGCACTACGTATTGGTTATGAACCCAACTGATAAAGATGACATCACAAATCAGGTTGCGGCTCGTAACGGAAAAACTATTTTGTTTGTTAAGACTCAGCGTGGCGCAGATCGCTTGGCTGACAAACTTGCTCACGCGGGTGTTCCAGTTGGTGCATTGCACGGTGGAAAGTCACAAGCTGTTCGCACGCGTACTTTGGCTCTCTTCAAGGAGACTGCAAATGCTGCGCTAGTTGCAACAGATGTTGCAGCACGTGGTATTCACGTTGATGGAATTTCACTTGTTGTGCACGTAGATGCTCCAACAGATCACAAGGATTACTTGCACCGCGCTGGTCGTACAGCACGCGCTGGTGAGGCTGGAACTGTTGTAACACTTGCGACAACTCGTCAGCAAAAATCAATCGGTGGACTAACACAACGTGCGGGTGTAACCCCTAAGTTTGTTGGAGTTACACCACTGAGTACTGAATTAATGAAGATTACGGGTGCACAGGAGCCAACAGGTATTCCATACATCGTGCCAATCGTTGAAAAGTCTGTACGTAGTGGTGGAAAGCGCCCTCGTCCAAACTCAAGTCAACGTCGTCGTCGCCCTCACTAATTCACTCTTTCTAAATATCGCTAAATAGGTAGTATTCGCGTTATGACAAACGCGAACCCATTTGCCCAACGAAGCACCCTTGAATACGAGCTGCCTCCATTTGCCCAAATCAAAGAGGAGCACTACCTACCTGCCTTCTATGAAGGATGCGCAGAGCATCTAGTTGAAGTTCAGGCGATTCTGGATACGCCAGGTGCTGCCACATTTGAAAACACAATTGTTGCCCTCGAAAGAAGCGGACAGTATTTGGGTCGAATGATGCGCGTTTTCTACAACAAGTCCTCAAGTGATACCAATAATGCACTCGATGCTATTGAAGAAGAAATTGCCCCGAAACTAGCAGCCCACCAAGATGCAATTAGTCTAAATCCGGTGCTCTTTAAGCGAATCAGGGATCTCTACGATGCTCGCGAGTCTCTTGGTCTAAACAGTGAAGATGCCTGGTTACTTGAGCGTTACTACAAAGATTTGATTCATGAAGGTGCACATCTCACAGAGGCACAACGTGAACGCTTGAAAGAATTAAACGAAGAGCTCTCGAGCCTTGAAACTCTATTCTCAAAAAATGTTTTGGCAGATACCAATGATTTAGCAGTTTTAGTTGATACCGCTGAAGAGCTAGATGGTCTTAGCGAGAATCAAATTGCTGCAGCTAAAGCTGCTGCAAAAGACCGCGGGCACGACGATAAGTGGCTTATTGGAATGGTGAACTTCACCGGAAATCCAGTCCTTGATGCACTGACTAATCGTGAACTGCGCAAGAAGATCATGGAGGATTCAAAGCTAAAAGCTAATCGTCCCAATGAAAACGACAATAAGCCTGTATTGCTAAAGATGGTCAAGCTACGCGCAGAGCGTGCAAAACTGTTTGGTAAGGAAACTCATGCCGAACACGTTATTGCAGTGCAAACTGCAGAGCACCCAGACAATGTGCATGCAATGCTTCGAAAGATCGCACCTGCTGCTGTCCGTAACGCAAAGGCAGAAGCTGACGATTTGAAGAAATCTGCTGGCACCGACATTGAGAGCTGGGACTGGGGTTTCTACACTGAGAAAGTTCGTCTTGAAAAGTACAACATCGATACCACGAAGATGCGTCCTTACTTTGAGTTAGAGCGTGTTCTACATGATGGTGTTTTCTTTGCAGCTAACAAGTTGTTTGGAATTACTTTTAAAGAGCGTCCAGATTTAGTCACCTATCACCCAGAAGCCCGTGCATTTGAAGTCAATAATGAAGATGGCACAAAGGTTGGCCTCTTCATCGGAGATTTCTACACCCGCGATTCAAAGCGTGGTGGAGCATGGATGAACAGCCTTGTAAACCAAAACTTCCTTTTTGATCAACTTCCAGTTGTTGTAAACAACTTAAATATTCCAAAGCCACCTGCTGGGAAGCCAACGCTCCTAACATTTGCAGAAACAACAACTTTGTTCCACGAGTTCGGGCATGCAATCCACGGCTTTCTCTCGCAAGTGAAGTACCCAAGAGTCTCTGGAACAAGTGTTCAACGTGACTTTGTTGAGTTCCCATCACAAGTAAATGAGATGTGGATCCTGTGGCCAGAGGTAGTTGAAAACTATGCACGCCATCATGAGACTGGAGAAAAACTGCCACAGGAATGGATCGACAGCCTTGATGCAGCAAGTACCTTCAATGAAGGTCATGCGACAACAAGTTACTTAGCAGCGGCAACTCTTGATTTAGCATGGCACTCACTTAATGTTGAAGAGGCGGCAAAGGTCACTGATGTTGAAGCGTTCGAAGCTCAAGCAATTAAGGATTACGGATTAGATTTTGCCCCGGTCCCCACCCGTTACCGTTCTACATACTTCAGCCATATCTTTGCTGGAGGTTATTCATCTGGGTATTACGGTTATATATGGTCAGAAGTGCTAGATGCTGACACTGTTGACTGGTTTAAGGAAAATGGTGGTTTGCTTCGAGCAAATGGGGAACACTTCAAGAATACGCTTCTTGGACGCGGCGGATCTATTGATTCCATGCAGATGTTCCGTAATTTCCGAGGGCGTGATTCAAAAATTGAGCCTCTCCTGAAGCGACGCGGACTCTTATAACTATTTATTTATAGGTTTTCTAGGGGTAAGTTGCGGTCATGAGAACTCAAACCGTATCTAAGAGAATTCAAGTGCTGGTGGCTTTGATCGCAGTATTTACTTGTGGTTTGCCTGCAATCGCATCAGCTATCCCTGCGACAATTAACTTAACAGTCCACTATCAGCGTCCCGGTGGTGACTATCAAGGCTGGAATTTATGGATATGGAAGAACCTGACTTCTGGCGCAGATGTTGACGTTGACTCAAATGGAGTTACCTTCACTTCAGATGATGATTTTGGGAAAATTGCAAAGGTCAAAATAGATGGAATGGATAAGTTTGAGAATATCGGCATAATCGTTAGAAAAGGTGCTTGGGATTCAAAAGACATGGGTGATGATCGATTTATTTCCAATATTCCAGAGAATGGAAATGTTGAGATTTGGTTACGACAAGGAGACCCAACAATTCACTACTCAATTCCTACAACACCTATTCCTGCAAATCCTGCCATTGAATTTGCAAAACTCTACGATTCTGCAGAGTTTGCTGCTAAGTACACCTACACAGGCAATGACTTGGGTGTTACATACACAAAGGCTTCAACAAAATTACGTGTTTGGGCACCAACTGCAAAAGCTGTGAGTGTAGTTACCTACAAAGAAGCCGATGCTCCTTCATCATCTGGTGCTCTAATTAAAATGACATACGACACTAAGGGAACATGGGTTGCCACCCTTAAAGGTGACCAAAATGGCACTGTCTTTAATTACCGAGTTAGCGTAAATAACACAGTTAATGAAGCGGTAGATCCATATGTGCGAGCCACAACCGTAAACGGATTGCGTGGAGTCATCGTAAATCTGGATGCAACAGATCCAAAGGGTTGGAGTACTTCAAAGCCAAAATTTAGCGGAAAACCAACTGATGCAGTTATTTATGAACTTCACGTCCGAGATCTTTCAATGGATGCTTCTAGTGGTATTCCAGCGAAAAATAAAGGTAAGTTCTTAGCTCTCACAGATTTGAGCACAAGCAATAATGGGCAAAAAACAGGTGTTGCTGCGATCAAGGATCTCGGTGTAACTCACGTTGAATTGTTGCCGATTTTTGATTTTGCAACTGTTAATGAAAACATCCCAACATTTAACTGGGGTTATGATCCTCAAAATTACAACGTCCCTGAGGGTTCTTACAGCTCTGATCCAAAGAAGCCAACTGTGCGTATCACTGAGCTTAAGAGTGCAATCATGAGCTTGCATAAAGCTGGCCTTCGCGTGAATATGGATGTTGTTTATAACCATGTTTCAAACGCAAACACATTTAGTCAAAACTTAATTGTTCCAGGCTATTTCTTTCGCAGAGATGACAACGGAAACTTAACTAGTGGAAGTGGTTGTGGTAATGATGTTGCATCTGAGCGACCAATGGTTCGTAAATTCATTGTGGATTCAGTTAAGTACTGGGCAACTGAATACAACTTGGATGGATTCCGTTTTGACTTAATGGGATTAATGGACATTGAAACAATCAATGAAATTACAGCCGCATTAAAGAAAATAGATCCCACCATTCTCGTCATTGGAGAAGGTTGGAACATGGGAACTCTTCCAGCAGATAAGAGAGCAAACCAGCTCAATATTTCTAAACTGCCAGGTGTGGCGCACTTTAATGACCAAATTCGAGATGGCATTAAGGGATCTGTTTTTGATGCAACAGACAATGGTTTTGCAACTGGAAAGTTCACTGCAAAGATGAACGTTATGGCCGGTATTGTCGGTAACACCGATTACTCCACTGAAATAATGACAAAGTGGACCACTACCGCGCCTGGTCAATCGGTTAACTATGTTGAATCACATGACAATATGACTTTGGTGGACAAAATTACCGCCAGCGTTAAGGATGCAAATCCAGCTGATATCGCACAATTGAGTCAACTGGCAGCTTCCATCGCCTTGTTATCTCAAGGAATGCCGTTTATCCAGGCGGGTCAAGAATTCCTACGATCAAAGGGTGGAGATACAAACAGTTATAAATCTAGCGATCTTGTGAATTCACTCAAGTGGGGAACCCAATCAGCCAATGCTGCAACGGTGAAGTATTACAAGGGGCTAATCGCATTACGTAAGGCACATCCGGCCTTCCGTATGGCAACTACAGACCTTGTTAAAAAGAATCTGAAGTTCCTAACTTCTCCGGAAGGAACAATTGCTTACTCAATCAATGGAAGCGATGTAAAAGACTCTGCCTCGACCATAGTTGTTGTTCACAATGCAAACACCACTGCCCAAACAATTACCTTGCCGAAATCTGGAAGTTGGTCGGTACTTGTTGAATCTGGACGTGCAGGAACAACTGTTTTGCGAAAGATTACCGGTGGTTCGGTCTCAGTTGAAGCACGATCAACACTTGTAATAACTCAGTAAAGCACTTACGCAAACCCATTAGCTCTTTTACTCAAGAGCTGGTGGGTTTTGTGTTCTAGAAATTAACCAGCTGAACCTGAACCTGAAGGTCCGGCCTTGCGTTGAACCTGAGGGGCTCCGCCACTGCGTTGTCCTCCGCGGATCTTTGATCCTGACTCAGAATGAGTTTGAGTACCCGGTGCACCTGGCTTGTTCTTCTTGGCTTCAAGGGCAGCAAGCATTCTTGCCTTCATATCATCATTTTTATCGGCCATACGTTAAGTCTACCGCCTTATTAACTAAGTACTTGACTCTTTGTATTCGCGCAAACGCTCTAAGACTTCGGATTCGCGATAACGACGATGACCACCTAAGGTGCGAATTGCTGTCAGCTTTCCAGCCTTTGCCCAGCGAGTAACCGTCTTTGGATTTACATGGAACCGTTGTGCGACCTCTTTAGGGGTCATGAGAACTTCTGCATCAGGGATGCCGTTGCTCATGGTGACTCCTTTAGATTTCGCTATGTCCGAATTGGTATGTATTAGGGTGAAGTATTACCCGTAATTGAGCGTGAGGCAATACCTAGGAGGCTTGTTCAAAGGCCTGGACTAAGCGCCAACGAGACATCAAACGTTGATATCCAACGCCGGCAGCCATGCCATCAGCTGTTGCAAGTCCTGCAACTGAACTCGTTACATCTTCAATTGATGTGTCGGCATCTAGCCCATCTTCGCCTGAATCACGTAACGCTTTATCCATGTAATTAGCTAAACCGCCATAGTCAAGTTCTACTAGTGATTGTGGATGAAACATTTCTAACCACGCCAAGAGATTTTCAAGATCTTGTTCCACTGGACCATCTCCAAAAGCACTAAGCACTGCATCATGCGCGTCATCGCATCGCTGTTTTGCATTAGCAATTGTTGTTTGTGAAATACAAAACTTTCCATACTGATTATTACCACGCGTGCGTTCATCGGGTGAAAATAAAATAAACCAGCGGGGCGGAATTATCCAGGTTTCATTCAAAATATGCGGAACTTTATCATCGAGTAAATCTACTCCTGCAGTGATTACCTCTTCCATCGCAGATGAAATAAAGTATGGAACAACAGTGCTTGGTAAAGATTCTTTGAAATTATCTAGCGCTGCCCAGCAACGTGTTGCAGTTGCCCAAGGTGAGATATAACGGATTCCATCACGATCTAAAACGTGCACGCCATCTGGACGTCCGGCGGGTGGTTCAGGTTGGACAACACGATGAAGGGCTAACTCTTCTTCGCGATTAAAACTTGTTGCATCACTTTCTAGATTTTGCCAACGCAAACGATCTGCTGGATCAAATGCAGAAAGTGGTTCGTAGATACGAAGTGAAGCTAAATACGGTGTTGCTCTCACGCACGTGGAATGTAATTGCCCTCAGCATAAGGATCGTCATCATCCTTGCGTGAAGTGTTATCGACTTCTCCGTGAAGTTCTTTGGCAAGACGATCAAGATCCATATCTTGCGCGTTATATTTCAAATCACGTGCAACTTTGGTTTGCTTTGCTTTTGCGCGGCCGCGACCCATGGGCGACCTCCTTCACTAATTGCTATGCGTCAGGAGCGTAGGTTATCGCGGTTGGTAGGAACCTTCCAAAGTTGAGCGTGGATCTGAGCCTTTGCGCTCAGAAACAACCCCCGCAACCCACGCCTTCATCCCCCGGGCTGCCAAAGATCGGAGCGTCAGATCGGCAACAGATGGGTCAACAAATGCGCTCATTCCGATGCCACAGTTCCAGGTGCGCTCCATATCGACTTGTGGAACTCCGCCCATCTTTGCCATGAACTCCATTTCAATAGGCAAAGACCATGTTGAACGATCATAAGCAGCTGTTAAATGATCAGGAATAACTCGCGCAGTATTTTCTGCAATTCCGCCACCTGTGATGTGTGAAAAGGCGTGCAAATGTTCTGGCATCGACTTAATCAACGCCAAACAATCGAGTGTGTAAATCTCGGTGGGTGTTAAAAAGACCTCACCTGATGTTTTTCCATATTCACTGACATGTGCATCCAAACTCAACTTGGCTGTTTTGATTATATGACGCACAAGAGAATACCCATTTGCGTGAAAACCACTTGATGGCATACCAATAATCACATCTCCTGCTTTAACTCGATGTGCACCTAACTGACGATCTGCGTCAACCACACCTGTTGCAGCTCCTGCAACATCAAATTCGTCATCATCTAACAATCCGGGATGCTCTGCTGTTTCGCCACCAATCAATGCTGTGTTTGCTTTTGCGCATCCTCGTGCAATTCCAGCCACAATGTCAGCGATATGTTCTGGGACTACTTTTCCGACTGCAATGTAGTCAGTCATAAATAGAGGCTCAGCACCACACACAACTAAATCATCAACAACCATAGCAACAAGATCCTCGCCAATAGTGTCGTACTTACCAAGTGCTCGAGCTATCTCGGTTTTTGTGCCAACGCCATCAGTTGACGTCGCCAGCAATGGCTGTTTCATATCTTTTAGCTTGCTTGCATCAAATAAACCAGCAAAGCCACCGATACTGCCCATAACTTCAGGGCGAGATGCCTTAGCAATAGAGGCCTTCATTAACTCAACCGCGCGATCTCCTGCATCGATATCGACGCCTGCATCTTTATATGTAGACATCAGTGACCCTGCACTTCTGTGATCTCCAGGCGCAATTTTCCTTCAGACATGTCTTCTGGGATGCGAATTGGGTATTGACCAGTAAAGCAGGCTGAACAAAGGCGATCAGAAGCCACCTGAGTCGCTGAAATAAGGCCATCTAGTGAGACATAGCCCAGCGAATCAGCACCAATTGAGCGACGGATTTCTTCGACCTCTAATCCGTTGGCAATTAACTCAGCTTTAGTAGCAAAATCGATTCCGTAATAGCAAGGCCACTTTACTGGAGGCGATGAAATGCGCACATGAATCTCGCGTGCTCCCGCCTCACGTAACATGCGCACAATTGCGCGTTGGGTGTTTCCTCGCACGATTGAGTCATCGACAACAACAATGCGCTTGCCTTCTATAATTTCGCGTAATGGATTTAGTTTAAGTCGAATACCAAGCTGGCGAATAGTCTGTGAGGGTTGAATAAATGTGCGACCCACATAAGAGTTCTTTACAAGACCTAATCCAAATGGAATCCCAGACTCTTTTGCATAACCAATAGCAGCTGGTGTTCCAGATTCAGGTACAGGAATTACAAGATCTGCCTCTGCTGGAGCTTCCTTTGCGAGCTGCGCACCAATTGCAACACGTGTTTTATGAATTCCGCTACCAGCAATTGTTGTATCAGGTCGAGCAAGATAGACATATTCAAACAAGCAACCTTTTGGTTGTGCCTCTGCCCAACGTTGTGAGCGGACACCATTTTTATCAATTGCAATAAACTCGCCAGGCTCGATTTCACGAACAAATGCTGCACCGACAATATCTAAAGCAGCACTTTCGGAAGCAACTACCCAACCAGTTTCCAGCTTTCCAAGCACCAAGGGGCGGACACCATGTCGATCACGAGCTGCATATAAGGTGTGTTCATCCATAAAGACTAGTGAAAATGCACCTTCTAATTGTGGCAATACCGCTAATGCACTTGCTTCAACATTCTTCTCATCCTGCAATGCAATCAGTGCGGTCATGATTTCAGTATCTGTCGTAATTCCACTCATGCTTGTTGAAGAACTTTCAAGTTTTTGAACTAGTTCGGCCAAATCACCTGTATTTGTCAGATTGCCGTTGTGGGCTAAAGCCACTGTTCCGTACTTAGTTGGACGCAATGTTGGTTGGGCGTTTACCCAGGTGCTAGATCCAGTGGTGCTATAGCGGCAGTGACCAATTGCAAGGTTGCCCTTTAACGTTGCAAGATCGCCTTCAGTAAAGACCTGTGAAACAAGGCCCATGTCTTTAAAGATAAGAATTCTTTCGCCATCACTCGTTGCAATTCCGGCGGATTCTGTACCGCGGTGTTGTAATGCATACAAACCATAGAAACTTAACTTTGCGACCTCTTCACCAGGTGCCCATACGCCAAACACGCCACAAGCATCTTGAGGGCCTTTGTCCTCACCTAAGAGATTGTGATTAAGTAATCCATCAGGGCGTCTCATGCATCTGATCCTAACGGTAGATACTGGGTTAAATCAGCCCGGACACCAGATGCTGCAATTGCACCGCTTTTCATGGCATCAGACCAACTTAATTTTCCGGAAGCTAGCGCTAACCAGGTATCGGCATTCATTTCTATTGTGTTGGGTGGAGTTCCACGGGTATGCGTAGGACCATCGCCACATTGCACAGCTGCATACGGAGGAACACGAACTTCAATTGCACGACCAGGAGCCTTGGCAGTCAAGAGCGCAAGAGTGCTCTTAACTTCTTCAAGTATTTTTTGGTCACGCATATCCATCACCCAAACAACTTTGGAAATGTTGAAGTATGAGCAATTGAAAGTTCAGTCAAGGGGATAACTGCATCATTAATAGTCAATGAGTCTCCCCCTGTTATGCCTAGCTTTGTAATTGCTATTGCATTCTTAATAGCTAATCCCGCAAGACGAGCAGTATCAGATGGATCGATAGCAACAAGGACTCGTCCAGGTGTTTCGCTGATCAGGCTAACTCCTGCGTTAGCTAGTGAAATTGTTGCGCCAACTTTATGTCGCAAAACCATTTCTGTTAAACCAGCAGATAAACCACCTTGGCTTAGATCATGGGCTGCGGCAAAGAAGGAATTACCTTCAAGAAGAAGCTCAATAAGGCGCATTTCACGCTGTAAATCAGCATCGGGTGATTGACCAACGCGCTGGTTATGCAAGAAAGCCCATTCACTTCCCGCTAGATCTTCGTGGGTTTGACCGACGAGATAGAGATCTAGACCGGCTTTTGTATAACTCATGGGCGTTCGTGTGCGCACATCTTGAATCACACCCAGCACACCGATAACTGGCGTTGGCAAGATGGCAACTGAACCAGTCTGGTTATAGAAGGACACATTTCCGCCAGTTACTGGAAGTCCCATTTCCAAACATCCATCTGCTAATCCACGAACAGATTCAGCAAACTGCCACATGACACCTGGATCTTCAGGAGAGCCAAAGTTAAGGCAGTTAGTAACGGCCAGTGGCCTTGCACCAGCTGTTGCGATATTTCGCGCGGCCTCAGCCAAAGCCAACTTGGCACCTTGATACGGATTTAAATATGACCAGTTTGCGTTTGCATCTGTTGAGATTGCAACACCAAGATGCGTTGTCTCATCGATTCGGACCATTCCTGAATCATCAGGTTGAGATTGAATTGTGTTGCCTTGAACATATTTGTCGTACTGGGATGTAACCCATGATTTATCTGCAAGGTTTGGAGCTGCAGCTAATTTCAAAACAGCAGCTTTGATTTCTGCAGCAGTTACTGGAATTGGAACATTAACTTTTTGGCAATTTACCTGATCAATATATGCAGGTTGAGCTAATGGTCGGTTATATACGGGGCCATCATGGGCCACGGTGCGTGGTGGAACATCAACTATTAACTCGCCATTCCAAGTAATTTCAAGATGTTTTCCATCAGTTACTTCGCCAATCACCGTGACTGTTACATCCCACTTCTTACAGATTTCTAAGAAACGATCAATTTTGCTTGGTTCCACAATTGCACACATACGCTCTTGTGATTCAGACATCAAGATCTCTTCCGGAGAAAGTGATGGATCACGCAGTGGAACCTTGTCTAATTGCACCTTCATGCCACCAGAACCACCTGATGCCAGCTCGCTAGTTGCACAAGATAAGCCTGCTCCGCCAAGGTCTTGGATGCCAACAACTAAGTCTTCAGCAAAGATTTCTAGGGAACACTCAATCAAAACCTTCTCAACAAAAGGATCTCCCACCTGAACACTTGGACGCTTTGTAGATCCACCGGCACCAAATGTTTCTGAGGCAAGTACTGATACTCCACCAATTCCATCGCCACCTGTTTTTGCTCCATACAGCACAACTAAATTGCCGGCACCTGCTGCCTTCGCCAACTTAATATCGCTGTGCTTCATTACACCAACACATAACGCGTTAACAAGTGGATTACCAGCATAGGTTTCATCAAATGTAACTTCGCCACCTATATTTGGAAGACCTAAACAATTTCCATATCCACCAACACCTGCGATGATTCCTGGCAACACACGACGAGTATCTGGTGCATCTGCCGGACCGAAGCGAAGTGGATCCATCACTGCAATTGGACGAGCACCCATAGTCAAGATGTCACGGACAATTCCACCAATACCTGTTGCAGCTCCTTGATATGGCTCAACAAATGATGGGTGATTATGAGATTCAATTTTAAAAGTAACGGCATATCCCTGGCCAACATCAACAACGCCAGCATTTTCACCAATACCAACTAAGAGCGCATCTGACTTTGGAGCTTTTTCGCCAAACTGCTTTAAGTGAACCTTTGAAGATTTGTAAGAACAATGCTCAGACCACATCACTGAATACATTGCTAATTCAGATGAAGTTGGGCGGCGGCCAAGAATTTCCTTGATGCGCGCATATTCATCAGGCTTTAGGCCAAGTTCAGTAAATGGTTGAGAAGTATCAGGAGTTACTTGTGCAATTGCGACAGTATCTAACGCCATTACTTCACCATTGCATTCAAGATTGATGTAAAGAAGCCAAGGCCTTGGGCCGATGGTCCTGTTAACTCATTAATTGCGTGCTCTGGGTGTGGCATAAGACCCACGACATTGCCCTTGGCATTAGTGATTCCAGCGATCAAATTGCGTGATCCATTGGGGTTTTCACCCACATAACGGGCAATTACGCGGCCCTCGCCTTCCAGCATGGCAAGGGTTTGATCATCACACTGAAATGAACCTTCACCATTTTTTAATGGAATAACAATTTGCTCGCCTAGTTCAAATGAACCAGTCCATGCGGTCTGATTGTTAGTAATTTCAATCTCTTGATCACGACACAAGAAGTGAAGATCAGAGTTACGTGTTAAAGCACCTGGTAATAAATGTGATTCGCAGAGAACCTGAAAGCCATTACAAATACCAAGAACTGGCATTCCTTTATTAGCTGCTTCAATGACCAGTTGCATCACTGGCGCAAATCGTGAAATCGCCCCACAACGTAAGTAATCGCCATATGAAAATCCACCAGGCAAGATAACTGCATCAACGTTTTTTAGATCCGCGTCGCCATGCCACAGCGAAACCGCCTCTGCTCCACCAACTACTACTGCCCGTGCAGCATCGCGATCATCCAGTGTGCCTGGAAAGGTAATAACTCCAACGCGCATTACTTCTCAACTCTCACGACATAGTTTTCAATGACTGGGTTTGATAGCAAAACTTCAGCAGCTTTTTCTACTTCAGCAAGTTGTGCAGGTGTTGGCTCACCATCAATTTCAATTTCAAAGCGTTTCCCCTGACGAACTGATTTAGCAAAGGAGAATCCAAGTCGTGGCAGCGCAGATGCAACCGCATTTCCCTGAGGATCAAGAATCTCAGGCTTTAACATCACATCAACCACGATCTTTGCCATTTGTGTTTCTCCCTGTTAGAACTTGCTACCGGTAATTCGAAAAAATGCTTCTTCATAACGTTGTGCTGTTTTCTCTACGATCTCAACTGGTAGTTCAGGGGGTGGGCTATTTCTATCCCATCCACTTGAAACAAGGTAGTCACGTAGAAATTGCTTGTCATACGATGGCTGAGCCCCGCCTGGCTTCCAGGTTGAAGCCTCCCAAAACCGTGAAGAATCCGGGGTTAAAGCCTCATCGCCCAAGAGAATCTGACCTTTTTCGTTTCGGCCAAATTCAAACTTTGTATCTGCCAGGATGATTCCGCGGCTAGCTGCAAACTCTGCTGCCGTTTCATATAACTTAATTGTTAGATCCCGAAGTTCAGCAGCATCAACTTGGCCAACAATTGAAACTGCACCTTCAAAATCAATATTGATGTCGTGATCGCCTATTTCAGCTTTAGTCGCTGGAGTGAAAATGCTATGTGGAAGTTGTGATCCATCAAGTAAACCATCAGGCAAAGCATTTCCACACACTGATTTGTTGTTTTGGTACTCGCTCCAACCGCTACCAGTTAAGTAACCACGGGCAACACATTCAATATCAAACATTGTTAGTGGTTGCACGATAATCGCACGATCTTCAACTGCTTTAGGAACGTCGCTAGAAACAACATGGTTGCCAATAAGGTCTTCTAATAGTTCAAACCAAAACAGTGAAAGCTGAGTGAGCACAGCGCCTTTACCAGGGATTGCAGTTGGCATCACCCAGTCATAAGCAGAAACTCGATCTGATGCAACGAGCAATATTTCTTGCTTATCATTTATGTATAAGTCACGAACTTTTCCGGTGCGCAGATGTTTCCACCCAGTTATTTCAGGCGCTGGCGGTGGGCCAGCTAGGCCAAAGCCGCTCACCGAATAGAGCCGGGCTTGTACTGCGCTGCGGCAGGATGCGCGGAAGTAATCGCATCGATGCGACTAACAACTCGAGCTACTTGTTGGCGAGCTTCGCCAGTAAATTCAATGGGATCACTAATCAACGCATCAAGGGCCGCGCGATCTAGTGGTAGGCGATCATCTGCTGCTAGATCTTCTAGAAGTGTGTTCTTCTTTCCTTCGCGCATTCCAAGTGCTGCCTTTACGGCATGCTCCTTAATTACTTCATGTGCAACTTCGCGACCTACGCCTGCTTTAACAGCGGCCATAAGAATCTTTGTTGTGGCCAAGAATGATAAATAACGCTCTAATTCAGCACTTATTACCGCTGGGAACGCCCCGAACTCATCAAGGACTGTAAGCATGGTTTCAAGCAGTCCATCGATTGCATAAAAAGCATCAGGTAGTGCAACACGGCGAACAACGCTGCATGAGACATCGCCTTCATTCCATTGATCACCAGAGAGTTCACTAACCATTGATGCATAGCCACGAAGCACAACGGAAAGACCATTTACTCGCTCACATGAACGGGTATTCATTTTGTGAGGCATTGCGCTGCTGCCAACCTGTCCAGCTTTAAACCCTTCAGTAACTAATTCGGCACCTGCCATCAATCTAATTGAAGTTGCAAGAGATGAAGGCGAGGCAGCAATCTGAACAAGTGTCGTAACAACATCATAATCAAATGAGCGTGGATAAATCTGCCCAGTGGAATCTAATACATTGTTAAACCTAAGTTCCTTTGCAATTGCTCCTTCTAATTTAAAGTGTGCGTCCGTTGATCCAAGAAGGTCAATTGAATCTTGTGCGGTGCCTACTGGACCCTTAATTCCACGCATTGGATAGCGATCTTGTAATGCAGTTAAACGTTCGTAGGCAAACAATAACTCTTCTGCAGCTGATGCAAAACGCTTTCCTAAAGTTGTAACTTGTGCAGGAACATTATGTGAACGCCCAGCAATTGGTTGGTCTGCATACTGTGCAGCGCGTTCTGCAAGGCGAGCAAGAAGTGTCACAACCTTGTCATGAACTATCTCTAAACCATTTCTGATCTGTAGCGCTTCAATATTTTCAGTCAGATCGCGGCTAGTCATACCCGCATGAATCGCTTCGTGACCTGCAAGTGCGTTGAACTCTTCAATACGTGCTTTAACATCGTGACGGGTCTGCTTTTCGCGCGCATCAATTGATGCTAGATCAACCCGTGTAATTACATTTTCGTAATCTGTAATTACATCCTTGGAAATTGCATGGCCAAGCGTTGATTGAGCGCACATGACCGCGATCCACAGCTTGCGCTCGGCGATGATTTTGGCCTCTGGCGCAAAGATTTCGCGCATCACAGCTGATGCATATCGGCTCGCAAGCAGGCTCATTGGTGAATTATCCGTCATTTAATTGCCCTTCTCTGCCACCGACGCATTAAGCGCGATGTCTGTGCGATAGAAAGATCCAGGAAGTGAAATTTGGCTTATTGCACGGTAGGCACGGTTACGGGCTTCAGTTAGATCCTCACCAATTCCCGTAATTGTCAGAACCCGACCACCTGATGCGACAACGCCTTGCTCTGTGGAAGATGTACCTGCGTGATAAATCTGAACATTCTCGATTGCAGAAAATCCTGTAACTACCCCGCCGCTCTTAGGAGCCGATGGATAACCTTCAGCAGCCAAAACAACTGTTACCGCTGACTCATCCTTCCACTCCAAAGTCGTTCCTTTTAGATTTCCAGTTGCAGCGTTGTATAACAAATTCGCAAGCGGGGTCTTAAGCAATGGAATTAACACTTGCGTTTCAGGATCACCAAAGCGCACATTAAACTCAATTACACGAGTTCCGTGATCAGTTAAAGCAAGACCTGCGTATAGCAAACCAACAAATGGAGTTCCGCGAGCAGCCATTTCGGCAATCATCGGTGCCAGTACTTGTTTGTATGTGCCTTCAATAATGTCTGACGGTGCCCATGGCAATGGAGAGTAAGCACCCATTCCACCAGTATTTGGCCCTTTATCCCCATCATGTACTCGCTTAAAATCTTGAGCAGGCTGCATCGGCACAATTGTTGTTCCATCGCTGATGCCAAATAGTGAAACCTCTGGACCATTTAAATACTCTTCGATTACAACTCTCTTGCACGCTAAGGCATGATCTAAAGCTTCTTGGCGGTCATTAGTAACTACAACACCTTTGCCTGCTGCTAGTCCATCATCTTTAACAACATATGGCGCATCAAATGCATCTAAAGCAATCTCAATTTCTTCTTTAGTTCCGCAGGTAAAACTATGCGCAGTCGGAACACCAGCATCTCGCATAACCTCTTTAGCAAAGTTCTTAGAACCTTCTAATTGCGCAGCAGCCTTTGAAGGGCCAAAAACAGCAATTCCGGCTGCTCGCAGGAGATCTGCAACACCATTTACGAGAGGAACTTCAGGCCCAACAACAACCAGATCTATTTCTAGTCGCTGAGCTAATTCAAGGATTGCTTGGTTATCAGTAACTATTAGTGGATGGCATTGTGCAAATTGTGCGATGCCTGGATTGCCAGGTGCAACATGTAGTTCTGAACATGCTGGATCTGCTTGCAGTCCTACTCCTAGTGCGTGTTCGCGTCCGCCGCTTCCGACTAGGAGGATTTTCATTCTTAGATGAAATCCTTTACAACAATTGTTTGATCTCGACCTGGGCCAACACCGATTGCGCTCATAGGAGCACCTGAAATCTTTTCAAGGAATGCCACATAATCTTGTGCATTCTTTGGAAGATCAGACAGCTTTCTAGCTCCTGAGATATCTTCCTTCCATCCGTCCAAGTATTCGTAAATTGGCTTTGCGTGGTGAAAATCAGTTTGTGATGCCGGAAGTTCTTCAACACGCTTTCCGTCAATTTCATATGCTACACATACTGGAATCTTTTCCCAACCAGTTAAGACATCAAGCTTTGTTAAGAAGAAATCGGTTAAGCCGTTGACGCGAACTGCGTAGCGAGCAATCGGTGCATCAAACCAACCGCAACGACGTGCACGTCCAGTAGTAACACCAATTTCGCCACCTATGCGACGTAATGCTTCGCCATCCTCATCAAATAATTCTGTTGGGAAAGGTCCGCTACCAACGCGAGTTGTATAAGCCTTCAAAATTCCAATTACACTATCGATCTTTGTTGGTCCAATTCCTGAACCAGTACAAGCTCCCCCTGCAGTTGGGTTGCTTGAGGTAACGAATGGATATGTGCCGTGATCCACATCAAGCAATGTGCCCTGAGAACCTTCTAGAAGTACTTTCTTTCCAGCCTTTAGCGCTTCATCTAAAATCAAAACGGTATCTGCGACATAGGGACGCAGAAGATCTGCATACTTCAAATACTCTTCAAGAACTTCATCTACTTCTATGTTCTTTCGGTTAAAAACCTTAATTAAGATCTGGTTCTTATCGCGCAAAGCACCTTCTAGTTTTTGGCGAAGGATTGAAGGATCAAAAAGATCCTGAACACGAATACCGATGCGGTTGATCTTGTCAGCATAAGCCGGTCCGATACCGCGACCAGTTGTTCCAATCTTTGACTTGCCCAAGAAACGCTCTGAAACCTTGTCGATTGTTCGGTGGTATGGAGTGATCAAGTGAGCATTAGTTGAAATCAGAAGTTTGCTTGTGTTTATACCGCGCTCATTAAGGCCACGAATTTCTTCAAGAAGAACGCTTGGATCAATGACAACGCCGTTTCCAATTACCGGAATTACATTTGGAGAAAGAATTCCAGATGGCAGCAGGTGAAGTGCGTACTTTTGATCGCCAATAACAACCGTGTGTCCTGCATTGTTTCCGCCTTGATAGCGCACTACATAATCAACGCGATCTCCCAACAAATCTGTTGCTTTACCCTTGCCTTCGTCGCCCCACTGAGCTCCGAGTAATACCAATGCAGGCATGAGTAAAGCCTTTCCGATTAGTTGTTAATTATTTAAGTGATGAAGTACCGGTTGAGCGCAAATCTTCACAACCACGAACAACGCGAGCAGCCATGCCTGCTTCTGCAGCCTTGCCCCATGCGCGTGGATCATAAGCCTTCTTGTTTCCAACTTCGCCATCAATCTTTAGCACGCCATCGTAGTTCTTAAGCATGTGCTCAACAACTGGACGAGTAAATGCATACTGAGTATCTGTATCGATATTCATCTTGATTACACCGTAGTCAAGTGATTCGCGGATCTCTGAAAGTAGTGAGCCAGAGCCACCATGGAAGACCAAGTCCATTGGCTTGCTTCCAGCAGGCAAACCAAGCTTTACAGAAACTGCTTCTTGCAAAGTTGCAAGGATCTTTGGCTGCAACACAACGTTTCCTGGCTTGTATACGCCGTGAACATTTCCGAATGTTGCTGCCACCATGTAGCGAGCATTCACATCTGTTCCAAGGGTTTCAACTGTCATTAATGCATCTTCAGGTGTTGAGTAAAGCTTTGCATCATGCTTTGCTTCGATGCCATCTTCTTCTCCGCCAACAACACCAATTTCAATTTCAAGAATAGTTCTTGCAGCAACAGACATCGCTAGCATTTCCTTAGCGATCTTCATGTTTTCATTCATGTCAACAGCTGATCCATCCCACATGTGTGAGGTAAACAATGGTGCTTTGCCTGACTTAACACGGTCTGCGCCAATTACAAGTAGTGGACGAAGGAATCCATCTAGCTTTTCTACTGGGCAGTGATCTGTATTGATACCAATATTTACTTTGTAATTCTTTGCGACAACATGTGCAAACTCTGCGAGCGCAACTGCGCCGTCAACCATGTTCTTAACTGTTGAGCCAGATGCGTATTCAGCACCGCCCCATGAAAATTGGATGATTCCATCTGACTCTGCTTCGGCGAAACCACGAATGGCAGCTGTGATGGTCTGTGATGATGAAACATTGATTGCTGGGTAAGCGAATGCGCCCTTTTTAGCGCGATCTAACATGTCGGCAAATATTTCAGGGGTTGCAATTGGCATTCTGACTCCTAAGAACTCGTTGTAATTCTTTAGACTGAGCGCTTCATTGAGTCGTCTAGAGGCTTACGGCCAATCCTCTCACCTTCGCCCACATGGCACAAAAAGACCCTCCGCAGGGGGTTAGCGGAGGGTCTTTTCCCTTATCAGCTCAGTGTTTTGAGTGCGTTTGCCAGGAATCTAGCCAAGGCGGCAACCAGGACTGGGCTACTGAGTAGTTTGATCAGCATCAATATGAAGGATGTAAGCATTATTTCTCCTTTCTTTGGGGGCATCTTCAAGCCTTATGGACCCTCAAAAATCAATTACCGCTTTGGCTGTTGATAACAATGCTCAAGAGGTAACCTCTATCGTTATGAGCCAAGAAAACGAATCCCTGGAAAACCTGCTCAGCGAGGATCGCTTGTTTCCTCCAACTTCAGAGTTTGCAGCACAGGCAAATGCAAAACCTGAACTGTATGACCAAGCCGAAAAAGATCGTTTGGGATTCTGGGATGTCCAAGCAAAACATCTGTCATGGAACACGCCGTGGAGTAAAACTCTTGAATGGGATTCACCGTTTGCCAAATGGTTTGTGGGCGGAAAGATCAACGCATCTGTAAATGCATTGGATCGTCACGTGCTTGAAGGTCGAGGAGAGCGCGTTGCATTTCATTTTGAAGGTGAACCTGGCGATACTCGAACAATTACTTATGCGCAGCTACTAACCGAAGTTAAGAAAACTGCAAATGCGTTAATTGAACTAGGCGTAGTTGCCGGCGATCGAGTTGCAATTTACATGCCAATGATTCCTGAAGCTGCGATTGCAATGCTTGCGTGTGCTCGAATTGGCGCTCCCCATTCAGTTGTCTTTGGTGGATTTTCTGCAGAGGCGCTACTGTCTCGAATTCAAGATGCAGATGCAAAAATAGTTATCACTGCAGATGGTGGATTTAGAAAAGGCGCAGCCTTTGCCTTAAAGCCCGCAGTCGATGAAGCGCTCAAAGGTAAGCACAACGTTGAAAAAGTTTTAGTTGTTCAACGCACCAAGCAGGAGACTGCTTGGAATTCGGCAACTGATGTGTGGTGGCATGAGATTGTTAGTCGTCAATCAGCAGATCACACTGCAGAGTTCTTTGATTCTGAGCATCCACTATTTATTTTGTACACATCAGGCACAACGGCTAAGCCAAAGGGGATTTTTCACACAACTGGTGGCTATTTAACCCAGGCTGCTTATACCCACCGTGTTGTCTTTGATATTAAGCCGGAAACAGATGTTTATTGGTGCACTGCAGATGTGGGCTGGATTACCGGACATAGCTACATTGTGTATGGGCCACTGATGAATGGTGCAACACAGGTTATGTATGAAGGAACCCCCGATACGCCTCATAAGGGTCGGATATTTGAATTAATCGAAAAGTATGGCGTAACTATTTTGTATACCGCACCTACATTGATTCGCACCTGGATGAAGTGGGGCGATGAGTTCCCTAATAAGTTCAACTTAAAGTCACTTCGCTTATTGGGATCAGTTGGAGAGCCAATTAATCCTG
>JAIOWZ010000038.1 GCA_021741905.1 Candidatus Planktophila sp.
TTGGCTGCCCAGAAGAAATAGTCAGCCCCTTGTCATAGGGTTACCTCATGGCCAAGGTTGAAAAAGATCCATTCCGCTGCACCGAATGCGGTTGGACATCCCAAAAATGGGTTGGTCGCTGTGGTGAATGCCAAGCATGGGGCGTTGTTGAAGAGATTGCTGCGCCTAAGAAATTGTCGTTGGTTGCAGGAAATGTAACGGCAAAAGCAACACCGATTGGCGATGTAGATCTTTCAGCAGCCCACGCGCGCCCAACAGGTGTTTCAGAACTAGATCGCGTCCTTGGTGGCGGATTAGTCCCAGGAGCTGCGATTCTATTAGCGGGTGAACCAGGCGTTGGTAAATCAACCTTGCTTCTTTCTGTTGCAGCACAATCTGCATCAAAGGGAATATCTGCCCTCTATATCAGCGGTGAAGAATCAGCATCACAAGTTCGACTTCGCGCAGAACGAATCAATGCAATCGATCCACAACTTTTCCTTGCTTCTGAAACAGATCTCGGGGCAGTAATCGCCCATATTGATTCCGTTAAACCACAACTTCTAATTATTGACTCAGTACAAACTATCGGCAGCTCTGCAGCAGATGGTGCACCTGGTGGTGTCACCCAAGTGCGAGAAGTTGCCGGTGCACTAATTCGCATCTGTAAAGATCGCGACATCACACTTCTTCTTGTTGGACATGTAACTAAAGATGGATCAATTGCCGGCCCTAGACTTCTAGAACACATCGTTGATGTTGTTCTTCAGTTTGAGGGAGAACGGCATTCTCGACTACGCCTTATTCGCGCAATCAAAAACCGCTTTGGTGCATCAGATGAGGTTGGATGTTTTGATTTAAGCGATGCTGGAATTGAATCTGTACTCGATCCAACTGGCTTATTTACTTCCCGCCATGCAGAACCTGTTCCAGGAACATGCGTAACTGTCACTCTTGAAGGTCGTCGTCCATTATTGGCAGAAATCCAAGCACTTGTCTCTGCTGGTCGTGAAAATGATTACGGAAATGCACGCCGAGTAGTTTCTGGTCTTGATTCTGCTCGCACATCAATGACTCTTGCAGTCTTAGAACTACGCGCAAATGTTCGGGTTGGCGGCCGTGATGTCTATGCCGCAACTGTTGGCGGGATGAAAATGACTGAACCAGCAGCAGATTTAGCACTTGCTTTAGCCGTTGCATCTGCTGCAAAAGGCCTTGCTCTGCCTTCAGATTTAGTAGCAATTGGTGAAGTTGGATTAGCTGGTGAAATTCGTAAGGTCAGTGGCGTGAATCGCAGGCTGCAAGAGGCATATCGTCTTGGTTTTAAGCGCGCACTAGTTCCAACTGGATCAGATACAAAGATTGATGGCATGGAGATCGTAGAAGTATCACGACTAGATGCCGCTCTAAAACGGGTAAAAATCACCGGCGAATGAGTTCGTTAGAAAAACCAATTCTCACCTGGTTTAAGAAGAACAAAAGAGATTTACCATGGCGCAACACATCACCGTGGGGTGTAATGGTCAGTGAATATATGTTGCAGCAAACTCCAGTCAACCGCGTGCTACCCAAATGGCACGAATGGATGAAGCGTTGGCCAACACCTAAAGATTTAGCAAAGGCGACACCTGCAGAAGTAATAACTGCCTGGGGACGACTTGGGTATCCACGCCGCGCACTACGACTTCATGCTGCAGCACAAATAATTACTGAAGACTTGAATAACAAAGTGCCGGAAGATCAAGAAACACTTCAACTATTACCAGGGATTGGCGAATACACCGCTGCTGCTATAGCTGCCTTTGCCTTTGAACAGAGATCACTTGTGATGGATGTAAACATTCGCAGATTGTTAGTGCGCGCGATTGATGGTGAAGAGCATCCAAAGCCAGCTCCAACTGCCAGAGAAAAGGCTTGTCGACTAGAAATACTTCCAGCGAAGAATGCACATCTGTGGGCTGCTGCAACAATGGAACTAGGTGCACTTGTTTGCACATCAAAAAATCCTGCTTGTGAGCTCTGTCCAATAATTAGCCAATGCCAATGGCGCAAAAACGGATATCCAAAAACGGAATTGGTCCGTAAATCTCAAGACTGGCATGGTACTGATCGAAAATGTCGTGGAACTATCGTTCAGGCACTTCGTGAAAACGAATCACTAACAGAATCTGCGATAAAGAAGTTGTGGCCTGAAGAATCACAGGTCGAAAAAGCCCTTAAAACATTGCTCGAAGACCAATTAATTCAAGCTCTCCCCCGACGCCGCTATAGACTGCCGCAATGATTCGTTATGCAACCAAAGCAGATGCACCGCGCATCCATCAGCTAATCAAGGATCTAGCTGAGTATGAAAAAGCACCGCTAGAAGCAAAAGCGACGATCAAGCAAATCGAAGAGACAATCTTTGGCGAAAACCCGGTGGCTTACTGTCATGTTGCCGAAGAAAACGGCCTCGTAGTTGGAATCTCTATCTGGTTCCTCAACTACTCAACATGGGTTGGTAAGCCTGGGATCTATCTTGAGGATCTCTACGTGGATCCTGCATATCGCGGCAAGGGTTACGGATTAGCTTTCCTGAAAGAGCTAGGAAAGATTTGCGTTGAACGCGATTACGAAAGATTGCAGTGGTGGGTTCTAGATTGGAACCAACCAAGCATTGATTTCTATAAATCCTTAGGGGCAGTGCCCATGGATGAATGGACTGTTTATCGCGTTAGCGGAGATGCACTTAAAAAACTTGGTAGTTAATTAAGCAGTTGGTGCTTCAGCAAGATCCTCAGGGGAATCAGGTGTTGCAACCTTTGGCGCTCCTGCAAATGTGAATTTTGCTTCGGCCCCTTCTCCTTCAACATCAACAACGATGATCTCGCCTGCCTTTAGCTCACCAAACAAGATTCGCTCTGACAAGCCATCTTCAATCTCACGCTGGATCACACGACGCAATGGACGTGCACCAAGCAGTGGATCGTAGCCACGCTCTGCAAGAAGATCCTTTGCAGCAGGAGTGAGCTCAATGCCCATGTCCTTATTCTGCAAACGATCATCAAGATTCTTAAGCATAAGATCAACAATCTGAATAATCTGTGGCTTAGTCAACTGGTGGAAGACGATGATGTCATCAATGCGGTTGAGGAACTCAGGGCGGAAGTGAGACTTGAGTTCATCACTAACCTTGCCCTTCATGCGCTCGTAATTAGTCATGTCGTCACCACTGTTGGCAAAACCAAGCCCAAGTGACTTAGAGATGTCACGTGTTCCGAGGTTTGTTGTCATGATGATGACAGTGTTCTTGAAATCTACTTTTCGCCCCTGTGCATCTGTTAGATGACCTTCTTCGAGTACTTGGAGAAGCGAGTTGAAGATATCTGGGTGTGCCTTTTCGATTTCATCGAAGAGAACAACTGAGAATGGGCGACGACGAACCTTTTCAGTGAGCTGCCCACCCTCGTCATATCCAACATATCCTGGAGGTGAACCGAACAAACGTGAAGCGGTGTGACGCTCTGAGTACTCGGACATATCAAGCTGAATTAGTGCATCTTGATCGCCAAACAAGAATGATGCAAGTGTGCGAGACAGTTCAGTCTTACCGACTCCTGATGGACCGGCGAAGATAAATGATCCGCCTGGACGACGTGGATCTTTCAGACCTGCGCGTGTGCGGCGGATTGCTTGTGACAACGCCTTGATCGCTTGGTCTTGTCCGATAACACGGTTGTGTAATTCATCTTCCATGCGAAGTAGGCGTGCTGTTTCTTCTTCAGTTAACTTAAAGACTGGAATACCAGTTGACGCAGATAGCACCTGAGCGATGAGTTCTTCATCAACTTCAGTAACTTTATCTAGATCTGTTGCTTTCCAATTCTTTTCAGCCTCATGCTTTTCAGTGATAAGAGTCTTTTCCTTATCGCGAAGAGTGGCTGCTAATTCAAAATCTTGGCCATCAATTGCTGACTCTTTTTCCTTACGAGCATTTGCAATCTTGTCATCAAACTCGCGAAGCTCAGCTGGCGCAGTCATGCGCTTAATGCGAAGACGTGATCCTGCTTCATCAATCAGGTCAATTGCCTTATCTGGCAAGAAACGATCTGAGACATAACGATCTGCAAGGTTTGCTGCTGCTGCGAGCGCACCATCGGTAATTGAAACACGGTGGTGCGTTTCGTAGCGATCGCGAAGGCCCTTCAAGATCTCAATTGTGTGCGCAACAGAAGGCTCTTTAACCTGAATTGGCTGGAAGCGGCGCTCTAGTGCTGCATCCTTTTCAACATGCTTGCGATACTCATCAAGAGTTGTGGCACCAATAGTCTGTAGCTCACCACGTGCCAACATTGGCTTCAAGATGCTTGCAGCATCGATCGCACCTTCTGCAGCGCCAGCGCCAACAAGTGTGTGAATTTCATCGATGAAAAGAATGATGTCACCGCGAGTTTTGATCTCCTTAAGCACTTTCTTCAAGCGCTCTTCGAAATCACCACGGTAGCGACTGCCTGCAACTAGTGCACCTAAATCAAGTGAGTACAACTGCTTATCTTTCAAGGTTTCTGGAACATCATTTTTAAAAATTGCTTGTGCAAGACCTTCAACAACTGCTGTCTTACCAACACCGGGTTCACCGATTAGAACCGGGTTGTTTTTTGTGCGACGTGAAAGAACTTGCATAACGCGTTCGATTTCATTTTCACGGCCAATAACTGGATCAAGCTTTCCTTCGCGGGCAGCTTGTGTGAGGTTTCGACCAAATTGATCAAGCACTAATGATGTTGATGGCGTGCCTTCTGCTGGTCCACCTGTTTGTACAGCTTCTTTTCCTTGGTAACCAGAAAGAAGTTGAATAACTTGTTGACGAACACGATTGAGATCTGCGCCCAGCTTCACAAGAACTTGTGCAGCCACACCCTCACCTTCGCGGATTAATCCAAGAAGAATGTGTTCTGTGCCAATATAGTTGTGACCTAACTGCAACGCTTCACGAAGTGAAAGTTCTAGAACTTTCTTCGCGCGCGGAGTAAATGGAATGTGACCACTTGGTGCTTGTTGACCTTGTCCAATAATTTCTTCAACTTGTGCGCGCACGCCTTCAAGTGAGATGCCGAGTGATTCCAACGCTTTGGCTGCAACGCCTTCACCTTCATGAATCAATCCCAAGAGGATGTGTTCAGTTCCGATGTAGTTGTGGTTGAGCATGCGTGCTTCTTCTTGGGCCAGCACAACAACACGGCGGGCTCGGTCGGTAAAGCGCTCAAACATGGGCGGTGCTCCTTTGGGTCGATCTTTCGTTAAGCCTAATACCTGCAGGGCCACGCTCGCGAGGTGGATTGTTCCAACCCTTCATAACCCCAAATATGGCGGGTTTTGCCCGAAATCGGACTAAATCTAGGTGTCTATAGCTTCTTGAGCATTCGGGTATTTCCCAGGGTATTGGGCTTTACCGACTCCAGATCAAGGAACTCAGCCACTCCAGCATCATAAGAGCGCAGGAGCTCTTTGTAGATCTCTGGCTCAACTGGGGTTCCTTCAATTACGTTAAAACCGTGCTTGCCAAAGAACTCTGTCTCAAAGGTCAAGCAAAAGATTCGCTCCACACCAATATTTTTCGCACGATCAATAATTGATTCAAGGATTTGGTGACCAACACCTTTACCGCGAAGTTTTTCTGAAACAGCAACTGTGCGAACTTCTGCAAGGTCTTCCCACAAAATATGCAGTGCCCCGCAACCAACAACTTCATCACCTTCGACAGCAACTGTAAATTCTTGGACGCTTTCATACAAAGTTACAGTCTCTTTTGTGAGCAGGCGTCCTTGTGGTGCATATGAGTCAATTAATTGACGAATGCCCTTAATGTCACTGGTGCGTGCTGGACGGATCTGCATTGACTAATCAACTTCGGGTTTAACAAGTGGGAATAAAATTGTTTCACGAATTCCAAGACCAGTCAGGGCCATAAGCAAACGATCAACGCCCATTCCCATCCCACCAGTTGGTGGCATTGCAAACTCCATTGCACGCAAGAAGTCTTCATCAACTTGCATCGCTTCCAGATCACCCTTTGCACCAAGTGTTGCCTGCTCAACTAAACGATCACGCTGAACAACTGGATCAATTAACTCAGAATAACCTGTTGCAAGTTCAAAGCCATCAATGTATAGATCCCACTTTTCGGCAACACCCGGTAGTTCGCGGTGAGCACGAACAAGTGGTGAAGTGTCAACTGGGAAGCCCATAACAAAAGTTGGCTCAACTAATTCATGACGTGCAACGTGTTCAAAGATTTCTTCGGCAAGTTTGCCGGTAATCCACTTAGGATCAATTTTCATACCCAACTTTTCAGCGATCTTCTTCAAATCTGCAAGTGGGGTAAGTGCTGTAACAGTTTCGCCAACACCGTTAGAAATAGCGTCGTATAAGGAGATCTGCTTCCACTGACCACCAAGGTCTGCCTGGCGTCCATCATGGTGTGTAACAACATGTGATCCAGCAACGGCCATAGCAGCGTTCTGAACAAGGGCGCGAGTCAGATCAGCGATAGACATCCAGTCGCCATAGGCCATATAGCTTTCAATCATTGCAAACTCAGGTGAGTGCGAAGAATCAGCACCTTCATTGCGGAAGTTACGATTGATTTCAAATACACGCTCAATACCACCAACAACGCAGCGCTTTAAAAATAGTTCTGGCGCAATACGTAGGTAAAGATCCATGTCATAAGCATTTGAGAATGATTTGAATGGACGGGCCGCTGCTCCACCATGCATCACTTGAAGCATCGGTGTTTCAACTTCAACAAAGTTTGCCTGATCAAATGTTTCGCGCAGAGACTTCATCACAGCCGGACGCAATCGCGCATTGCTACGTGCTTCAGGGCGAACAATCAAATCCACATAACGCATCCGAACACGAGTTTCTTCAGACATTGGCTTGTGATCATTTGGCAGTGGACGAAGTGATTTAGAAGCTAAAGTCCAAGAATTAGCAAGAATTGAAAGTTCACCCCGCTTTGAAGTGATAATTTCGCCGGTCACAGAAACAATGTCACCCAGATCAATATCTGATTTCCATGAATCGAGAACTTCTTGACCGACCTTGTCGAGTGAAAGCATCGCCTGTAGTTCGGTTCCATCACCTTCGCGTAGTGTTGCAAAGCACAGCTTGCCTGTATCGCGCTTGAAAATGATTCGCCCTGTTAGTGATTCGATGTCCCCTGTTGCAACATCAATTTCAAGACCGACATACTTTTCACGAATTTCAATGAGAGATTTTGTACGGGGCACAGAGACTGGATATGGCTCTATATTGCGCTCTATTAATGAGGCACGCTTTTCACGTCGAATGCGGAGCTGCTCAGGCAGATCCTCTTCAATTGGTTCATTCGTAGTGCTCATAGGCTGTGAAGTCTACCGAGTTAGGCATTTCGTTCGTGAATTAGGCGAAGTCCAATCAGGGTCAAATCAGGCTCATGGTGGTCGATTGTTTCTGAAACTCCGATAATCAACGGGGCTAATCCACCTGTTGCAATAACTGTTGGCTTTTCAGAATATGACTCCGCTAGCTCTGCAGTAATTCGATCGACTAAACCATCGACTTGACCAGCAAATCCATAAATTGTTCCAGATTGCAAAGCCTCCACTGTGTTCTTGCCTATGACGTTTTTGGGTCTAATTAATTCAACTTTGCGAAGTTGCGCAGCGCGGGCTGCTAACGCATCAACTGAGATTTCAATTCCAGGTGCTAACGCTCCACCCAAAAATTCTCCCTTCGGTGACACAACATCAAGATTTGTAGAAGTTCCAAAATCTACGACAATCGCTGGGCCGCCATACAAGGTGTGGGCCGCCAATGTGTTAACGATTCGGTCTGCGCCTATTTCCTTAGGATTATCAACAAGTAACGGAACTCCGGTTTTGATGCCAGGTTCAACAATCGTCACCCGAACATCAGCAAAATAATCAGCAATCATTGTGCGAAGTTCGCGCAAGGTGGCTGGAACAGTTGAGCAGACAGCTAAGCCCGAAGGCTTGTAATCCTCAATTAACGCGCGATATTGCAACCACAATTCGTCAGCGGTACTACGAGGATCTGTTTTAACTCTCCACGAGTGAACTAACTCCTTGTCATCAAAGATTCCAAGAACAGTATTTGTATTTCCAACGTCAACTGTTAATAACATTGCTATCTCCCCACCATTGCCATGTTGTCTATCAAGCGAACTCCTTCTATCCATCCAGCAATAATCGCTCGACGATTTTCCGTGCCTTCACCTGCTAATGAAAAATCCTTTTCATCAATAATCGTTGCGTAGTCCTTATCAAAGCCTGGCTCAGTAGAAAGCGTTGTGTTGAGTA
>JAIOWZ010000039.1 GCA_021741905.1 Candidatus Planktophila sp.
ACGATTATGTAGGTAACGGTTGTAACGTGCTTGGTAAATTGCGTTTAGTGGTCCAATTCCCATTGACACAGTTGGGAACTGCCAAAAATCTGGCATCAATCGTGGGTGAGGATAAGAAGACAGCCCGCCACCAGGATGCGAAAGTTCTTGACGGAAACCATCTAATTGATTTTCGGTTAAACGTCCTTCGAGAAAAGCGCGTGCATACATTCCAGGACTTGCATGCCCCTGGAAGAAAATCTGATCTCCGCCACCTGCGTGATCTTGTCCACGGAAGAAGTGGTTGAAACCAACTTCATACAATGCTGCAGAGGATGCATAGGTTGAAATGTGTCCGCCAACTCCAACGCCTGGGCGCTGTGCGCGATGGACCAACATGGCAGCGTTCCAGCGGTTAATGCGGCGAATCTTGCGCTCTAAATCTTCATCTCCAGGAAATGGTGCTTCATGTTCAGGAGCAATGGTGTTGATGTAATCGGTGGCACGCAAAGCAGAGATTCCAACATTCTTCTCCCGTGCATGGTGCAACAGGTTAAGCATTAAGTAGCGAGCGCGTACTGGACCAGCCGCCTTCAGGGCCGCATCAAAGGAGGCTCTCCATTCGGCTGACTCAGATGGGTCGGTATCGACTAGCTGTTCAATATTGAGATCTGGCGCATCGAAGTTTTCGCTCATGTGCCTATTCTTGTCTGTACTGCCCCGTAAGTCGAAATTGAAAGGGTGTGAAATTGGCCTAATTACCCCTTGCGCTCAAGCCCGGCATTGTGTGGACTTAGCCTGTGCCTACACGGATGGGATTTGCCAAGGATGACCTGGTTCTAGAGGTTGGCCTTGATAGCGATTGTGATTCCACAATACGAGATCAGATCATGGGCATTACCGGCACCACATTTCTTGAGGACGCAGCATCGGAAGTCGTTGACGCCGTTGTGTTGTGGTGGCGCGATGGTGATGGTGATTTGGTCGATGAACTAATGGATGCACTTACATACTTATCTGAAACTGGACCAATCTGGGTATTAACCCCAAAAGCTGGTCGTGATCTACATGTCGAACCGAGTGATATTCAAGATGCTGCACCAATCGCGGGCCTTAGTCAGACCTCAACAATTGCGCTCGCAGGGGATTGGTCTGCAACTCGATTAGTGGCACGCAAAGTGGGCAAGAGGTAAGTTTGCGCAATGACAACTATTGGACAAGCAGCACCAGATTTTACGATTCCAAATCAGCATGGGGAAGCAGTCTCGCTATCTTCCCTTAAGGGAAGCAAAAATGTACTGCTGATGTTTTATCCATTTTCATTTACTGGAACATGCACAGGCGAGCTCTGCGCACTACGTGATGATCTTTCATCATTCCAAAATGATGATGTGCAGGTTTTAGCAATTTCATGTGACTCACCATTTACGCAACGAGTCTTTGCTGAAAAAGAGGGTTATGAATTTCCCGTACTGTCAGATTTCTGGCCACATGGCGGCGTTGCACAGACATATGGAGTGTTCGAAGAGTCAAAGGGTTGCGCACTCCGAGGAAGCTTCTTGATTGATAAAGAAGGAATCCTTCGGTGGGAAGTAAAGAACGGTTGGGCTGCACGGGAAAATGCAGATTACAAGGCGGCAATCGCTGCACTGTAAGCGTGATTTAGGAAATTGCGGACTCGTAAGTTAAGATTCGAGTCTGCAATATCGGGTGCTTAGCTCAGTGGTAGAGCGTCTCGTTTACACCGAGAATGTCGGGGGTTCGAAACCCTCAGCGCCCACAAGTACAAAGGGAGAAAAGAGCATATGAAGGCATCTCCTAGCGACCAGCGTTCAATTCTAGATATTGCACGGTTTGATCAGCAGGCAACATCACTGCGGCACAGGGCTTCAAACCTTCCAGAACTCGCAGAACTAGCCAGCACAACCGTGAAGGCAAACAATGCCCGGGATCTTCGGATTGCAGCAGAGACTGAACTCAGCGATGTTAAGCGCGAACTACTTCGCGCTGAAGGTGATGTTGAGCAAATCGTTATGCGCATTACACGCGATGAAGCACGTCTCATAGGTGGCAGTGCATCACCGAAAGAATTAGAACAACTCCAGCACGAGGTCGGCACCTTGGGCGCACGGCGCGCTGAGCTGGAAGAGGTAGAGCTCGAAATCATGATGCGCGTTGATGGAATCAACGAGCGCATCGCAACCTTAAAGGCAGAAGAAGCAGAACACGCTGCGGTAATCGCAGACTTAGAAATTCGTAAAGAAAATGCAATGGCAACAATAAACAACGATCTAGATGCAATCACAAAGGATCGCGGCGAGATCTTGCAAAGCATTGATAAGGCTTTAGTTGATCTATATGAAAAAATTCGTGAGACAACCGGAGGAGCGGGTGCAGCAGCACTTGTTGCAGGATCCTGCAATGGTTGCAATCTTTCAATCAACTCAGTTGAATTAAAGCGTGTTGCCGACATTGCCGAGGATGAAGTTGTGCGCTGTGAAGAATGCCGTTGCATCTTGGTGCGTGGAGTTTAAATGGCACGCCATTTTCATCTAACAGCAGATGGCGGGTCTCGTGGTAATCCAGGTCCCGCTGGATTTGGATCGGTTATAAGCGAAAACGGTAAAATCATTGCTGAGCTATACGACTACATTGGGGTTGCAACCAACAATGTTGCTGAATACAGCGGACTTATTGCTGGACTAACTGCAATCAATCAATTGGATGCAGATGCAACAGTTGATGTAAAGATGGATAGCAAACTAGTTGTTGAGCAAATGTCTGGCCGTTGGCAGATTAAGCATGCAGATATGCGTGTGTTGGCTCAATCTGCTCGCTCCGCCCACAATCCATCACTAGTTTCTTATTCCTGGATCCCACGCGATGAGAATTCACATGCAGATCGTTTGGCCAACAAAGCGCTAGATCAGCAAGCAGGCGGTGGCGAAGTAATACAGGTTCAGCAGAACTACTTAACTGAGCGGCTTCTATCCACTGAACAGGCCACCACCATTTACTTAATCCGACATGGTGAGACGGTGTTGACACCCTTTAAGAAGTTTTCAGGCGATGGTCCACTTGATCCAGAGTTAACACCACAAGGATTAGAACAGGCTGAAAAAGTCGCAGGAGCCATAGCAAAACTAAATCCTGAAGTAATCATTGCATCACCGCTTAAGCGCACGACTCAAACAGCTGAGGCCATTTCGCGCATAACGGGATTGCCTATTACCTATGATGAAACTTGGATCGAATGCTCATTTGGTATTTGGGATGGACTTTCAATAGATGAAGTAAAAGAAAGGTATCCAGCAGATTATCAATCATGGATTTCATCAACTAGCTTTGCACCTCCTGAAGGTGAGTCATATGACAGTGTTGCACAGCGCATTGATGCAGCTCTTTATCAAATTGCAGCAGAGTATCCAGGTCAAAGAGTCGTGGTGGTCACACACAACGGAACAATTAAGTCTGCAGCAAAGGTAGTTGTTGGAGCACCAGCAGAGAGCATTTTCCACATTGATGTTTCACCATGTTCAATCACAGCGGTGAGTATCTGGCCAAGTGATGGTCTTCGTGCCTTGCGTTCTTTAAATGAACAGGCGCACCTGCAGTAATTACTTTGTTACGCGATAACTCGCAAGGCTTGGATCACTGGCATAGGCAATTCGCACGCCAGCCTCTTGAGAAGCTCTCAGGCCATTGATTATTTGCTCAGTCAATACTTCTCCGGGTGCAACAACTGCAACACCTGGGGGATATGGAGCAATTAAGTCTGCACTGATACGGCCTATCGCATCTAGCGCTGAAACAAACTCAGTATCTGCAAAGTAGGCATCTCGTATGGACATTGCAACTGTTGGAACCACAGACCAACTAAGAGATGTTTGTGTTTGTCTAGTTGGAGCCTGCAATGATTGCAAGATAGGAACTAAAGCATTTTCAAGAACTTTAAAGTCATCTGCAGTATCTGCCAGCGTTGCCAAGAAAACTATCGCGTCTTGATCCGCCATCTCTACGCGGATATTTGCCTTCTGCAGTTCCTTTTCAACATCTACACCCGATAAACCAAGGATGTTTGCTCGCAAAACAATCTTCACTGGATCAAAGCGATTAGGCAGAAAGTCAGATGCATTAAGAAATATTGTTGCATCAAAGTTTGCTTGAACAGAACTTTTAAAGGTGTTGACCAATGTAGCAAGTTGACCTGTTAATTCATCACCACGTGTTTGCAGAAGAGCACGGCACCCATCTATAGAGGCAAGAGGAGCTCCAGCAGGTGAAGTGGTGTGAGTTGTTTCAAAACTTTGCTCAATGCGATCTAAGTTAAGCAATTTACCTTGTGCAAGCAACAAAGCTGATGCGCTATAACCAGGTAACGCTTTGTGAACACTGGTGATTAGCGCATCTGCACCTAGCTGCAATACGTGCTGTGGAAGTTGTGAGTTAAATCCAAAGTGCCCGCCCCAAGCGGCATCAACTATTACGGGGATTGAATTCTCATGTGCTTTCTTAATGAGAGCAGATAACTCTGAAATTGTTCCTAGGTAACCGGGCTCTGTGAGCAGCAGTGCAATTGGTTTTTGATCTAAGACGCGCTCTAGTTCAGAAACTGGAATTCCTGTTGGAACACCCGTTGCCCGATCGATTTCAGGTGTGAGCCAGATTGGTTCTAGACCTGTGAGAACCAGTGCGCTAAGAACCGATCTGTGCGCAGTGCGAGTTACTGCAACCTTGTCGCCAGGCTTACCAAGGGCCAAGATGATTGCTTGGTTTGCATGGGTTGATCCACCAGTTGAAAAGCGTGCGTAATCTGCGCCCCACAGTGCTGCTGCTAACTCTTCAGCCTTCTTTAAAGTTCCTTCAGTCAATTTGATTTCATCTAAGCCACCGTAGAGCGGAGTATCTGAATCAACCACCGCTCCGAGACCCTCATCTAATCTATGAGCCTTCTGCTTGTGACCTGGAATTGTGAATGCTGTGCGCTCAGTTTCGAAGTAGCTTAAGTAGGCGTCCAGTAATGGTGCGCTCTTTCTTAACTCAGAGTTCATTGTGTAAGCCTAACCAATGGACTCGCGAGTAGGAAATGATGGCTTAGACTTTACCCATGACAACACTTACCGCATTGACTCAAGAGCGTCGGTTGGTTACCGCTATTCCGGGACCAAAATCTCTCGAGGCGCTCCAGCGCCGCAGTGAGGCGACATCTGGGGGACTAGGTCTTGCCTTCCCTGCGGTGATCGAGCGAGCAAGTGATGCAATCTTGCTAGATATCGATGGAAACCAGATCATCGATCTTGGTTCAGGTATCGGTGTAACTGGTGTTGGTAATTCAGCACCACGTGTAGTTGATCGCGTAATTGATCAAGTACAGGCATTTACACATACGTGTTTTACTGTTGCTCCATACCTTGGTTACATCGAAGTATGCGAAAAGCTAAATGCAATGACACCAGGAACATTTAAGAAGAAATCACTTCTTGTTAACTCAGGTGCAGAAGCTGTAGAAAACGCAGTAAAGATTGCGCGCCATTACACAAAGCGTCAGGCGATTGTTGTTTTCGAGCACAGCTATCACGGCCGTACAAACCTTACGATGGCACTTACTGCGAAGAACATGCCATACAAAGAAGGCTTTGGCCCATTTGCTCCAGAAATTTATCGTGTTCCTATGCCTTACTCATTCCATTGGGTAGGCGATCAGGCGACTATTACAGAAGATGCGATCGAAATGATTACGCACAAGATTGATAAGGAAATCGGCGCACACAATGTTGCTGCAATTCTTATCGAACCAATTCAAGGTGAGGGTGGATTTATCGTTCCACCAAAGGGTTTCTTGCCTGCACTGTCTAAGTACTCAACAGACAACGGAATTATCTTTATCGCAGATGAAGTACAGACTGGTTTTGCTCGCACAGGAAATATGTTTGCTGTTGAAAACGAAAACGTTGTGCCAGACATGATTGTTACAGCCAAGGGCATTGCAGGTGGACTTCCATTAGCAGGTGTCACCGGCCGCGCAGAGATTATGGACTCAGTTCACGTATCTGGTCTTGGTGGAACCTATGGTGGTAATCCACTGGCATGTGCAGCAGCCCTCGGAGTTTTCGAAACGATGGAAGCAGAAAAACTGGTTGAGCGTGCGAATCACATCGGCAAAATTCTTGGTGACTCACTTCGTACATTGCAGACAAAGTATTCAGTGATCGGTGAAGTACGTGGTCGCGGTGCGATGCAAGCAATTGAGTTAGTTGAGCCAGGTACAAAGACACCTAACACTGCAGCGATGAACGCAGTTGTTAAGTATTGCCAGAGCAAGTGCGTTCTTGTTCTTACCGCTGGAACATACTCAAATGTTGTGCGCTTCTTGCCACCAATTGTTATTACTGATGAACTTCTTAAGGATGCCTTAAGCGTTCTTGATGAAGCTTTCGCATCACTTTAAATACCTGATGCCTGACCTTCGCAACGAGGGTCTGATCCAAAAGTAAAGGTGCCATTAGGCGATACCTGCATTAACTGCACCGAAGAGCCATGACCCCATGGGGCTATTGCCTTTACTTCATGACCTTTTGCGCGCAATCCTTCTAGAACTTCTGCGGATACTCGATTTTCAATCTCAAGCACACCGCTGCCAGTTTCTTCTTCAGAGCTTTGGCCCGCCTCTTTCAGATGTTGCCATCTTGGAGCTTCAATTGCCTCTTGCACATTCATTTTTAAATCAACAAGGTTCACAATTAGCTGCAGATTTGTTTGCACTTGAATATTGGCACCAGGTGTGCCGCCGACAATATTTAATGTGCCGTCGGCGTTAACAACAGTGAAAGCGTTTAATGTGTGGGCAGGGCGCTTGCCGGGAGCGATGATGTTGGGTGAATTCGGATCTAGAGAAAATCCAGTTAAACGATTGTTTAAAAGAATTCCAGTTTCTGGAATTACCCACGAGCTTCCAAAGCCATGGAAAACAGATTGAATCCATGAAACTGCGTTGCCATCTTTGTCCGCCACTAAAAAGTAGGTTGTATCGCTACCTTCAGAGACAGGTGCGATGTCATTGGCAGCTGTGGTCATGGATATTTGGCTTAATCTCGCATCGATATTTTCCTTTGACAAGATCTGTGCCACGTTTACTTCAATGAATTCAGGGTCACCTAAAATCGTATTTCTATCTGCAAAGCTAAGCTTCTTTGATTCCACGCCCACATGAATGCGATCTACTTCAGAAAGTGATGCAACATCAAATCTTTCGTTAAGTAAGAGCTCTTCCATCAAGATCATTCCTTGAGTCGGGGGAGGCTGTCCATAAACAGTGAGATCTCGATACTTAACTGACAGAGGATCAAGAACTCTAGTTGTGTGCGATTTCAAATCTTCTGCACTAAACCAACCCTCAGAGCCCTTGATTAATTGCTGGGCAATTCGCCCTTCATAAAATGCTTCACGGCCACCTGCTGCAATATCGCGCAAGGATTGGGCAAGGTTCTTTTGGACAACCACATCACCGACTTCTACATGGACATCGATGCCCATGTCTTTAAACACTTTAGTCTCAGGCGTGATGGCTAAATGGCCAGCAATTCTTTTTACAAAACCTGTATTTGCAGGGAAACCATTTTCGGCATAATCAATTGCTTGTTCTAGAAGTGTTGCGATAGGTAGTTTGCCGTAGCGAGAATGCGTTTCAAACCAAGTTGAGACTAAGCCAGGAACAGTGCCTGACCTATATCCGTGAAGTGGAATTCCATCTTTATAGGCTTCAGGTGTAGCTGTATGCGGACCTTCGCCACTGCCGTTAAATGCAAGATTTGTTTTACTTGCTGCATGGTGGGTAACAAGAAAAGCATCTCCACCCAGGTGTGAAGCACCGGGTTCAACAACACAGATGACTGCGCTTAGTGCAATGGCGGCATCAATAAAGGATCCGCCTTGTTTTAGAATCGAAATTGCAGCGCTAACAGCCAAAGGCTGACTTGCCGCAGCTCCTCCATTTTTAGCGTAAACAACGCTTCGGCCCGTTTGCATCCGTGAACTCTGGCCTATATTTATAGGGATTACAAGAACATCAACATTGCAAGTATCCTTTACTCAGAAGAGTCGCCCGGATCACCGCGTCATCGCAAGATGCCGAGGAAAGTCCGGACTTCGCAGAGCAAGGCGGTGGGTAACTCCCACCCGGAGCAATCCGCGGGAACAGTGCAACAGAAAGTAAACCGCCAACGAAAGTTGGTAAGGGTGAAACGGTGGTGTAAGAGACCACCAGTAA
>JAIOWZ010000011.1 GCA_021741905.1 Candidatus Planktophila sp.
TAATCACCCGTATGCGCTTTAGGTTCGCCTTATCGAAAAGAGTTGAATAATAAGCCTCAAGTTGAGGTTTATGGTTCATAAGGAGGAAATACCGTGGCTTCACCACAAAATTATTTAGCGGTCATCAAAGTTGTCGGCATTGGTGGCGGTGGAGTTAACGCAATTAATCGCATGATCGATGTTGGATTAAAAGGCGTCGAGTTCATTGCGATAAATACAGATGCACAACATTTATTGATGAGTGATGCCGATGTGAAATTAGATATTGGTCGCAAGACAACTCGCGGACTTGGCGCAGGTATGGATCCAGATAAGGGTCGTGAAGCTGCACTTGATCACGCAGATGACATTGAAGAAATACTTCGCGGCGCAGATATGGTATTTGTAACTGCAGGTGAAGGTGGCGGTACTGGAACAGGTGCAGCACCAATCGTTGCAAAGATTGCGAAAGATATTGGTGCATTAACAATTGGTGTTGTTACCCGTCCATTTTCTTTTGAAGCAAAGCTTCGTTCAGCACAAGCAGATGTTGGCATTGAGGCCTTGCGCGCTGAAGTGGACACATTGATTGTTATTCCAAATGATCGCTTGCTTGCAATCTCAGATCGCACAATTACTTTAGCTGATGCGTTTAAGAGCGCGGATCAGGTATTGCTTTCTGGCGTTCAGGGAATCACAGAAATTATTACTCAACCTGGATTAATCAACCTTGACTTTGCAGATGTGAAAGCAGTTATGTCTGGCGCTGGCTCTGCGTTGATGGGAATTGGTTCGGCGCGTGGAGAAAATCGTGCACTGCGTGCAGCTGAGTTAGCAATCTCAAGTCCACTGCTTGAAGCATCAATTGATGGTGCGATGGGTGTGCTGCTTTCAATTTCAGGTGGCTCAGATCTTGGCTTGTTTGAAGTAAATGAAGCGTGTGAACTTGTTCAATCAGCGGTTCATCCCAACGCTAAATTCATCTTTGGAACAACGATCGATGATGCGCTGGCAGATGAAGTGCGCATTACCGTTGTTGCTGCGGGATTTGAGGGTGGAGAGCCAAGAAGGGTTGCTACGCCAATCATTGATGCAGCAACACTTGGTGGAGTGGCTAACCCGATTGCGTCAAATGACCCAATCTCTGTTGCTCTAGACCTTGGCAACGAGGTTCCAAAGCGCAGGGTTTCCTTTGAGCAACTGGTTGCAGAGGATGAAATCGACGTCCCTGACTTCATGAAGTAAGGCTTTGCCTCACTTTTTTACTGATCGACGCAAAGGCGTAAGCCTTGGCGCGTATGAATCCTTGAACCTTGGCTTTCATGTGGGCGATGATCCCTCTGCAGTGACAGCTAACCGTGCATCTCTGGGCAAAACGCAGTTCATGAATCAAGTACATGGCGATGTTGTTGTCGTGATTGATCATTTGCTGGATTATGAACCGAGGTGTGATGCCTTAATCACAACTAACAAAGACGTGTCCTTAGCGGTGATGGTTGCCGATTGCATTCCACTTTTACTGATCTCAGATAAGGCGGTTGCTGCGGTACATGTTGGTCGAGCAGGACTAGTCAACAAGGTTGCACTCAAAGCGCTACATCAAATGCGAGAGCTAGGTGCAATCGATATTCATGCAGTGCTTGGGCCTTCAATTTGTGGCAGGTGTTATGAAGTTCCATTAGAGCTGCAGCAAGAAGTTGTAGCTGTTCATCCACGAGCCTTATCAACAACTTATAAAGGAACACCAGGACTTGATCTTTCCGCGGGATTGATTGCAGACTTAGCCGCAGAAGGTATTTCATATGATGCATCTGTAATTTGCACAATCGAAGAGCCGCTGTATTTTTCACACCGCAGGGATAATCCAACGGGACGTTTTGCTGGGGTGGTGAGCCTATGAATCGCTTGGAAGAGTTATCGCAGAGTCTTGAAATAGTGCGTTCCAATATCGCCAAGGTTGCCCAGCATGAGGTCACACTAATTGCTGTTACAAAGACATTTCCGACCAGTGATGCTCAGATTTTGCATGATTTAGGTGTTCGAGATTTTGGCGAAAACCGCGATGCAGAAGGTGTCGAAAAATCGGCGATCATTCCGGCAACTTGGCACTTTCAGGGCCAGATTCAAAGTAATAAGTTGAAATCCATAACTTCATGGGCCACGGTCATTCACTCTCTTGATGACCCGCGACATTTCGAAATTATTGAAAAAGTAGCACCGCACCCCTTGCAGATTTTTCTTCAAGTTTCACTAGATGGTGCCCATCATCGCGGGGGAGCAGGCCTTGAAGATCTCTATGCCCTTGCCGCTTTGGTTGAAAAATCAGCATCCCACACCCTGGCAGGGCTGATGTCTGTGCCACCGTTAGGTCTGGCTCCCAATGATGCATTTGCTCAATTGTCATTGATTCATACTGCCTTTATGGGGCAGTTTCCAGAAGCTAAATCTTTATCTGCGGGCATGAGTGGGGACTATGAAGCAGCTATTTCTCATGGTGCGACACATGTGCGCATAGGCTCATCAATCCTCGGTTCTCGATAGCCGCGTTGGTAACCTTTAACCATGTCTAATCCTTTGCGCGCCTTCACAAATTACCTTGGCTTAACTGAAGAACCTGAGTTTGATACTCCAGCAACAACTCCAGTTATCCCACCAACAGGTGATGTTCGCGTTAAAACTCGCCAACCTCATACTGTGACACCTGTTCGGACACCGACAGTTGTTGAGGTAGCCCCACAACTTGACCTTCCAGTTTTGGATCGCATCGTTACCTTGCATCCTCGCTTTTATAATGAAGCCCGCACAATTGGCGAGCACTTCCGTGAGGGAAATCCAGTAATTATTAATCTGACCGAAATGGATGAGTCAGAGCTCAAAAGAATTGTTGACTTCGCAAGTGGCCTTGCATTTGGCTTGCATGGAACTATCGAGCGCATCACAAAGAAGGTATTTCTTATCTCACCTTCAAATGTTAATGTCAGTAACGAAGACAAGTCCGCTGCTATACAAGCAAGCGTTTTTAATCAGAGCTAACCTATGTTGAGCGTTGGCTCAATACTTGCAACAATTCTGCAGGTATTTTTGTATGCCTTACTAGGTCGGTTGATCTTTGATTATGTTCAAATGTTTTCCCGCACCTGGCGGCCACGTGGCATACTCATATATTTCGTTGAGGCTATCTACACAGTTACAGATAAGCCAATGAAATTCGTAGGACGATTTGTCCCACCACTTCGACTTGGCGCAGTCAGTCTTGATATGAGTTTCATTGTGCTCTTTTTCGGAACTCAGATCTTGATGGGTTTTGTTAGAAATATTTAGTTTTTAACTAGTACGACCTCAACACCAACTTCTGCATCTGTCACCGCTATTGAGCCATCACGGACCATCGATAGTGCTAAGACCTCATCTGCAATGTGCTGCTTGTCAGATTCAATCGCCTCAGCGATTTCATCAGTTGCATTCCAGGTGATATTGACTCGATCGGAGATATCTAGACCATCGCTCTTGCGTCGTTCTTGAATAAATCTGATCACCTCACGCACATTACCTGCTGCAAGTAATGCAGGGGTCAGTTCTAAGTCCAGCGCAACACTTTCTCCATCATGCGAAGAAACGCTCCATCCAGTTTTTGGAACCTCAGTTATCACAAGGTCTCCTAATGCTATTTCCCAGGTACCAATGGAAGTGAGGCCTGTTGAGCGCAAAGTCTTGACTAACGCAGTTGCATCAGTTGCAGCAATGGCTTTAGAGATCTCTTGAACAGCCCCACCAAATTTGGCCCCCAGTGATTTGAAGTTGGCTTTAATGCTGATATCAACCAAATCACCATCTGCAGATGCGATGTCCTCCAGGCTTTGCACATTGAGTTCATCAGCGATCTGCTCACGCATCTGTTCTGGCAGTGCAGACCAACCACTTGCTGCAATCAGGGCGCGGCCTAATGGCTGGCGAATTTTGATTCCAGATTCGGCCCGTGTTGAACGACCAAGTTCAACGATTCGACGGGTTAAAGCAACCTGAGAGCCTAACTCTGAATTAATTGCAGTGCTTTGAGCAATTGGCCAATCTGCAAGGTGGACAGAGGCAACAGATGTTGAATCAGTTGGACGCACAAGCTCTTGCCAGACCTGCTCTGTAATAAATGGAACTAGGGGAGCCAGTAACTTTGTAAGGGTTACTAAGCATTCATGCAAAGTTCCAAGGGCTGCCGTGTCGCCATCCCAGAAGCGACGACGAGATCGACGCACATACCAGTTTGATAAGTCATCGATGAAACGGGCAAGTGCTCGGCCTGCAATCTGTGAATCAAAATCTTCTAGGGCAGCATCAACCTCTTGAATCAAGATGTTGAGCTCAGAAATGATCCAGCGATCCATGAGTGGGCGTTCTGCAAGTGTTGGAGTTTGTGAAACTTCAAAGTTAGAGGCATTTGCATAGAGGGCGTGGAAAGAAACGGTGTTCCAGTAAGTCAGCAAAGTTTTTCGAACAACTTCATTGAGACTCTCATGTCCAACTCGTCGAGCCGCCCATGGCGATCCGGCGGCCAACATGTACCAACGAACAGCATCTGCACCATGTTGATCCATCAGCGCCATTGGCTCTAGAACATTGCCGAGGTGCTTACTCATCTTGCGTCCATCCTTATCTAGGATGTGGCCAAGGCAAAGAACAGTTTTATAAGAGGATTGATCAAAGACCAAGGTTCCAATAGTCATTAATGTGTAGAACCAACCACGCGTTTGATCAATTGCTTCGCAAATAAAGTCTGCAGGATAAGAAGCTTTGAACTTTTCTACCGAGCCCTCTTTGTGCGGGTATCCCCATTGCGCAAATGGCATCGCACCAGAGTCATACCAACAGTCAATAACTTCTGGAACTCGTGTCATGGTTTCTGAGCACTCTGCGCAGGCAAAGGAAATGTCATCGACAAAGGGGCGGTGTGGATCAAGGTTTGAGAGCTCCTGTCCAGCTAAATCACCCAGTTCCTTAAGTGAGTCAACACAAATCTCATGCTTGTTATCACAGCGCCAAATAGGTAGTGGTGTACCCCAAAAACGATTACGAGAGAGCGCCCAGTCGATGTTGTTATTGAGCCAATCACCATAACGACCCTCTTTGATTGTTTCTGGATGCCAATCAGTTTTTGCATTTTCACGCAGCAGTGCATCTTTAATTGAAGTTGTACGGATATACCAGGAAGGTTGTGCGTAATACATCAAGGCTGTGTGACAGCGCCAGCAGTGTGGATATGTGTGCTCATACTGTTGATGCTTATAGAGCGCGCCATTTGCTTTTAACTCTTTTACTAAAGGCTTATCGGCATCTTTAAAGAACATTCCAGCAACAACTGGAACGTCAGGTAAAAAGTGTCCATCAGGTGCAATTGGATTTACAACGGGTAAGCCATAGCTACGACACACCGCTAAGTCATCTGCACCAAAGGCAGGTGCTTGATGGACCAACCCAGTGCCATCTTCAGTTGTCACATATGTGGCAAGAACAACAAAGTGGGCATCTGGGATTTCGATGTAATCAAATGGACGCTTGTAGGTAACGCGCTCAAGCTCTTTACCCAGCATGCTCTTTAGAATCTTCTTTTCACCCTTAACCGCATCCATCAGATTTTGAGCGACAACTAATACCTCAGTTGACTCTTCTTCAGTAACTTCGATAGCAACATATTCAACATCTGGATGAACGGCTATGGCAGTGTTCGAAACTAAAGTCCATGGGGTAGTGGTCCAAACCAACAAGGAAGCGTTCAGCGCTACAAGTTCACCGGATGTGATGGGAAAACGAACAAATACTGATGGATCGGTAACAGTTTCATATCCTTGAGCTAATTCGTGATCTGATAATCCAGTTCCACAACGTGGGCAGTACGGTGCAACGCGATGGTCTTGAACAAGAAGACCTTTCTTCCAGATTTCTTTGAGTGACCACCACACTGATTCAACATATTCAGGTGACATCGTCCAGTAGGCCTCATCAAAATCTACCCAGAAGCCCATGCGATCTGTCATATCTGTAAAGGCGGTCACGTGGCGCTGAACAGATTCGCGGCACTTGTCATTAAACGGCGCGATTCCAAATTTTTCAATATCGCCCTTGCCAGAAAATCCCAACTCTTTTTCTACTGCGATCTCAACTGGCAAACCGTGACAATCCCATCCAGCTTTACGAGTTACCTGCTTTCCCTTCATTGTGTGAAAGCGTGGGAACAAATCTTTAAACACACGGGCTTCGATGTGGTGAGTCCCTGGCATTCCATTTGCAGTAGGTGGGCCTTCATAAAATGTCCATGTCGGTGCACCTTCACGGGCGGCAACAGTTTTTTCAAAGATTGAGTTTTCGCGCCAGAACTTTAAAATCGAATGTTCGACGGCAGGCAGATCAACTGCTGCTGGGATGGCGCGAAACGACATAAAAAATCCTCCAGAAAACAATCTCTGGAGGGACGATCGCTGCATCTGCAGCTTTCGCGGTACCACCCGCCTTGCACACCGTGGTGTGCCACTTCATATCTTGCGTGCTGGTTCTAGATGAGCCTTGGCTCATTTCTTCCTGCTGGCTCGTGAGGTGATAGCCCCGTCTGTGCCATTAACGCGAGGTCTTAAGTGTAGGACATAGAGATATGAAAAATTGACCGTGGCGCAATTGGTATCAGCGCTCTCTTGGGCCTAAGGTTCGCCACATGCCAAAGAAGCCTGTTAAAAAAGCGGTAGCAAAGAGAGCCGCTGTTAAGAAGGCTCCTGCAAAAAAGGCGGTCAAAAAGGTAGTCAAGAAAGCGGCTAAGAAGGCTCCTGTAAAAAAGGTAGCCAAGAAGGCGGCTAAGAAAGCACCTATAAAGAAAGCCGCTCCTGTTAAAAAAACTGCGGTAAAAAGTATTCCTGTTAAAAAAGCTGCAGGAAAGCCATTTCCATCAAAGACCACTCTTACAGTTGATGAAAAGTCTCAAACAGTCTCAGTCTCTACTGTCACCGCACCTGTTGTTGCACCAGTAGTAGAAGAGCGCCGATTGGTAATGCCGCCTCCACCACGACCTGTAAAGAGTGGCAAGAAGGTTGCACCACTTAAGCCAATCAAGGTGGCACCAACACCAGTAGTTGTTAGTGAATCTGAGGCTCCATGGAGCAACGCTGAAATCAAGGCGGTTCGCACAGAGATTTCGAAGGAGCTAGAACGTCTTCGTAAAGAGTTGGTAATTGTTGAACTTGAAATGGATGAATTGATTCAGGAGTCTGGCGAAGGTGCTGGCGATGATCAAGCAGATGCTGGAACAAAAACATTTGAACGCGAACATGAAATGTCACTAGTAATTAATGCTCGTGACATGGTTTTGCAAACTGAACGCGCGCTAGAGCGAATTGACAATAAAAGCTACGGAAATTGTGAAGAGTGCGGAGCCCCGATTGGCAAAGCACGCCTACAAGTGTTTCCTCGCGCAACTCTCTGCATGCTGTGCAAGCAGAAGGAAGAACGGCGCTAACGGTGCGCACATGGCGCACACTTTTTAGTGTTGCCTGGTTTGTTTGGATCCTCGACTTAGCAACAAAGATCTGGGCGGTCAGTACACTTTCGGAGAGATCAAATATCAAAGTGCTGGGATCATTTTTTCAATTAACTCTCATTCGAAATCCAGGAGCTGCTTTTTCCTTCGCAACAGGTGCCACAATATTTTTAACTCTTTTCTCAATTATTGTGTTACTTACAATTTTCTACTACTCGCCTCGAATTACCTCAAAGGGGTGGGCCGTTGTTTTGGGACTTGTGACCGGCGGAATCCTTGGTAATTTAATTGATCGTATTTTCCGCGAACCAGGTGTTCTGCGCGGGCATGTCATTGATTGGATGCAGTTGCCAAACTGGCCAATTTTTAACATTGCAGACTCAGCTATTGTGATTGCCGCCCTATTGGCGATAGTTCTTACGGCACGAAATATTCCACCCATAACAAAGGTAGGCTCTTAGGTATGAGCAATCGCATCTCCCGCACCTTGACTGTCCCTGAGGGTGTTGCTGGTGAGCGTATTGATAGCGCACTTACTCGGGTTCTAGGGTTGTCCCGTACAGCCGTTGTTAAGTTGCTAGAAGATGGTGACATTACAACTGCTGGTAAGGCGATGCCAAAGTCAGATCGCGTTACTGCAGGTCAAGTAATCGAAGTTTTGATGCCAGAGCCAATTAACTCTGATCCCATTCCTTTAACTCCAATCGATGGCTTGAGCATTATTTATGACGATAGCGACATTGTTGTTATTGATAAGCCGGTTGGCTGTGCAGCACACCCAAGTCCAGGCTGGACAGGCCCAACAGTTGTTGGGGCTCTGATGGCAGCTGGTTACACAATTTCTACATCTGGTCCAGCAGAGCGTCAAGGAATAGTCCATCGCCTAGATGTCGGCACAAGTGGATTAATGATTGTTGCCAAAAGCGATAAAGCCTTTCATGTTTTGAAAGATGCTTTTCGAAATCGCACAGTGGACAAGATTTATCATGCAATGGTGCAAGGGCACATGGATCCCACTACAGGAACTATTGATGCACCTATTGATCGTCATCCAAAGGAAGACCACAGGTTTGCCGTAATGGCGACCGGAAAAGAATCCATTACTCATTATGAGGTAATCGAGTTTTATCGCGGCGTATCAATGGTGAAGGTCGAATTAGAAACTGGTCGAACCCACCAAATCCGTGTTCACTTCTCCGCTTTGCACCATCCATTGGTGGGGGATACGACCTATGGCGCCGATCCGGTATTGGGTAAGAGTTTAGGAATGTCTAGACCTTGGCTACACGCGGCCGAACTCAACTTCGCCCATCCGGTAACTGGCGCCTCACTTCACTTCGAGGCACCGTACCCAGCCGATCTCACAGGCTCACTGGCGTTGCTTTCCGACGCCGTTCTGCCATAAGCACTAATCTCGCCAATCATGTCCACTGAAAATTTCGTACATCTGCACGTCCATACTGAGTATTCAATGCTCGATGGCGCGGCTCGAGTTGGCGAATTAATGACTGAAGTTGCCGCTCAAGGTATGCCGGCAATTGCAATGACAGATCATGGCAATGTTTTTGGTGCATTTGAATTTTATAAGGCTGCGAAAAGTGTTGGCGTAAAGCCCATTATCGGAATCGAAGCCTATGTTGCACCTGAATCACGATTTGATAAAAAGCGTGTTCAGTGGGCAGCTGGCGGGGAAGATGATGTTTCAGGTGGTGGCGCATATACACACATGACAATCTTGGCTGAAAATAATGAAGGCCTTGGAAATCTATTTAGATTGTCCTCACTTGCATCCCTAGAAGGTTTTTACTACAAGCCACGTATGGATAGAGAATTATTGGCAAAGTATTCAAAGGGATTAATTGCTACGACAGGTTGCCCAGGTGGAGAGATTCAAACTCGACTACGCATGGGCTCATATAAGGAAGCAATTAAGGCCGCAAGTGATTATCGAGATATTTTCGGTCCAGAAAACTTCTATTTAGAGATTATGGATCATGGGATTGATATTGAAACTCGTGTTAAGCAAGATTTATTGAAACTTGGAAAAGAGTTGGGATTACCTCTACTTGCCACAAATGACCTTCACTACACAAAACAAGCAGATGCAGCAGCCCACGAAGCACTCCTTTGCGTGCAGTCAGGGTCAACTCTGGCCGATCCCAAGCGATTTAAATTTGATAATGACACTTTTTATGTCAAGACTGCAATTGAAATGCGAGAACTATTCAAAGAGCTTCCTGAAAGTTGCAACAACACACTGCTGATCGCCGAGCGATGCAATGTCACATTGCGCGAAGGTGAAAACTTGCTGCCCCAGTTTGAAGTTCCAGCTGGTGAAAGTGAAGATTCATGGCTCAAGAAGGAGGCAGAACGAGGTCTCAAAGAACGTATGGGGGAGCGCTTAACCCCTGCACATGAAACACGTTTGCAGTACGAGCTTGGCGTTATGGAAAAAATGGGCTTTCCTGGGTACTTCCTAGTAGTTGCTGACTTAGTTAGCCATGCAAAAAAGGTTGGTATTCGCGTAGGCCCAGGTCGAGGCTCTGCGGCAGGTTCTCTTGTTGCTTACTCACTAGGTATCACTGGCCTCGATCCATTAGAGCATGGCCTTTTGTTTGAGCGATTCCTTAATCCAGAACGTATCTCCATGCCCGACATCGATCTGGACTTTGATGAACGCCGTCGCAGCGAAATGATTCGTTATGCGACTGACAAATATGGTGAAGACCGCGTTGCCCAGATCATTACCTTTGGCACAATTAAATCTAAGCAAGCGATTAAAGACTCAACACGAGTACTTGGCTATCCCTATGTTGTTGGTGAGAAGTTAACTAAAGCTCTGCCACCAAGTGTTATGGGCAAAGACATAACTCTCAGCGGAGTATTTGATACAAAAGATGATCGATACGGAGAAGCTGGTGAGTTCCGCGCTCTTTATGACTCAGATCCGGATTCAAAGCGGGTTGTAGACACCGCTCGGGGACTGGAAGGTTTGAAGCGTCAATGGGGCGTCCATGCTGCAGGAGTTATCTTGTCTCGCGAACCATTACTAGATGTCATCCCAATTCATCGTCGAGACGCAGATGGTGCGATTATTACTCAGTTTGATATGGGTGCATGTGAGGCAATTGGATTACTCAAGATGGATTTCTTGGGTCTTCGAAATCTTTCAGTTTTAGATGATTGCTTACTTAACATTAAAGCCAATCAGGGAATCGATGTAGTTCTAGAAACTCTTACCCTGGATGATCCAAAGACTTACGAGTTACTAAGTCGCGGCGACACCTTGGGTGTCTTCCAGCTCGACGGTGGCCCAATGCGTGCCTTGCTAAAGAGCATGTCACCAGATTCATTCGAAGATATTTCAGCTGTTATTGCTTTGTATCGCCCAGGACCAATGGGTGAAAACGCACACAACAACTACGCCGATCGTAAGAATAAACGAAAGCCGGTTGAGCCTATTCACCCAGAATTATCTGAACCACTTCAGGAAATCCTTGGCGATACCTACGGCCTGATTGTCTATCAAGAGCAGGTTATGGCGATTGCACAAAAGGTTGCAGGCTTCTCACTGGGTCGTGCTGATCTTTTGCGTAAGGCTATGGGTAAAAAGAATAAAGAGATTTTGGATAAAGAGTACGTTCCATTTGAAGAAGGTATGAAGGCCAATGGATTTTCAACGGCGGCAATTAAGCGTTTATGGGATGTTTTGATTCCATTTTCTGATTACGCATTTAACCGAGCACACTCTGCAGGATATGGAGTTGTTTCATATTGGACGGCTTATCTGAAAGCTAATTATCCCACTGAATATATGGCAGCTTTGTTGACATCTGTGCGAGATGACAAAGATAAATCTGCGCTCTACTTATCTGAATGCCGCCGGATGGGAATAAAGGTATTGCCTCCTGACGTAAACGAATCTGATGCTGAATACACACCTCGTGGGGCAGATATTCGCTTTGGGTTAGCTGCAATTCGAAATGTTGGAGAGGGTGTTGTGGCCTCAATTAAGAACTCCCGTGCAAGCAAGGGGCGTTACACATCCTTTGGCGATTTTCTTGCAAAGGTTGATGCGCAAGTCTGTAATAAGAAGACCATCGAATCACTTATCAAGGCAGGTGCTTTTGGTTCTCTTGGCTCATCCCGCAAGGGTTTAATTGCGGTGCATCTTGAGGCAATTGATTCCGTCATCGAATCAAAACGAGCCGAAGCTATTGGTCAGTTTGATTTATTCGGTGTGGAAGCCGTCACTGCAGTTTCAGGATTAGATATCGAAGTTCCGACGGGTGAGTGGGATAAATCAATGCTGCTTACCTATGAGCGCGAGATGTTAGGTCTCTACGTTTCAGATCATCCTTTGCTTGGCGTTGAACATGTATTGCGTGCAAACACAGATATGTCTATCAGCGAAATTGTTGATGATGGGGCACAGCACGAATCTATTGTCACCATTGGTGGATTGATCACTAGCGTGTCACGTAAAGTTTCTCGACAAGGAGCTTCATGGGCTGTTGTCACAGTTGAAGATCTGGAAGGTGCGCTGGAAGTATTGTTTTTTGCTAAAACCTATACCCAGTATTCGATGTCATTGACTGAGGACCGTATCGTCACAATCCGAGGGCGAGTAGATCGACGAGAAGAGAAGTTGCGATTTACGGCCCTTGAAATGTCGATGCCAGATATCAATATGGCTCCATCCGGGCCTTTAGTAATCTCTTTGCCTATTCAACAATGCACACCGCCTGTTGTGGAGCGGATCAAGGAAATCTTGCGTTCACATCCAGGTAAGCGAGAAGTGCATTTGCAATTAAATGACAATGGAAACAGCACCGTCATGAAGGTTGATGCCTTGATCACCTCATCTCCAAGTTTGAGCGCAGATCTGAAATCAATTTTGGGACCCAACTGCCTGGTTTAAATTCAGCGACAAGGTTTTAGCCTTAGCCGTTACAATTACCCAATGATTCGTACCGTTGACCTGCGCGGGCGAACCCTGTCTAAAGCCCAATACAACTTGGAACTGCCTCGGGCCACGCTCAATGTCGCAGAGGCTATGGTGTTGATCCAACCCATTCTAGATCGTGTGAAAAATGGAACAGAGGCAGATCTAATTGCCTTAGCCCAAGAGTTTGATGATGTAACACCAGCAAGTATTCGAGTTCCCCAGGAAGCACTTGATGAGGCCTTATCTCAATTAGATCCAGCAATTAGGGCCGCTCTGGAGCTCTCAATTTCAGGAGTGAAGAAAGTGCATAGCGATCAAGTTCGATCAGATACAACTACCACTGTCGTAGATGGCGGAACTGTTACTGAGAAGTGGATTCCAGTAGATCGCGTTGGGCTATACGTTCCTGGTGGACGCGCCGTATACCCCAGCAGCGTGATGATGAATGTTATTCCTGCACAAATTGCAAAGGTTCGATCAATTGCAGTGGCATCCCCTCCACAAAAAGAGTTCGGCGGATTGCCTCACCCAACAATTCTTGCAACCTGCGCTTTACTTGGGGTTACAGAAGTTTATGCAGTTGGGGGAGCACAGGCGATAGCACTTTTCGCTTATGGCATGGAAGGTGTCTGCGAAAAGGCTGATCTCGTAACAGGGCCAGGAAATATTTATGTTGCTGCGGCAAAGCGCTCACTACGCGGAATCATCGGTATTGATTCAGAGGCAGGCCCAACTGAAATTGCAATTCTGGCTGATTCATCTGCGCTTCCAGCAGATGTTGCCGCAGATTTAATCAGCCAAGCAGAACACGATGTGATTGCAGCAGCCGTTCTTGTTACCGATTCTCCGGAATTGGCTGCAGCAGTTGAGGCCGAACTAAAGGTTCGTGTGAACGCGACAAAGCACAGCGATCGAATCAAGAGCGCGCTCTCTGGTGTTCAATCGGCAATTGCCTTAGTAGATTCAATAGAACAAGGGCTAGATGTAGTTAACTCTTATGCTGCTGAGCATCTTGAAATTCAAACTCGCAATGCACGAGGCGATGCGGCAAAGGTTCGTAATGCTGGAGCTGTGTTTATTGGTCGATTCTCACCGGTTTCACTTGGTGATTATTCGGCTGGCTCAAACCATGTGTTACCAACTGGTGGATGTGCCTGTCATTCAAGTGGATTGTCAGTCCAAACTTTCTTACGCGGACTGCATTTCATTGAGTATGGTCAAAAAGCGTTTACGGAGATCGTAGATACCGTTGTAACTCTTGCCAATGCTGAAGATCTGCCAGCACACGGTGAAGCAATGACTGCCCGTTTGGAGAACCTCGAATGAGTTGGCCCAACTGGTTGCCTCTGCGGGAAAACCTGCGTCCGCTCTCACCATATGGTGCACCGCAAGTTCCGGCCCAAGCATCACTTAATACGAACGAGAATCCTTACTCGCCATCACCTGCCTTGCAAAAGGCAATTACCGATGCGGTTGCAACGGTTTCATCTGATTTAAATCGATATCCAGATCGTGATGCAACGGTATTGCGCACCAAACTTGCTGAATACATCAATGAACTAAGCGGCACCAAAATCTCTACTGACAATGTCTGGGCAGCAAATGGTAGTAATGAAATCATTCAATCAATTTTCTTGGCATTTGCTCAAGGACCAGTTCTTGGCTTCACGCCTTCTTATTCAATGCACCCTCTCATAGCCAAGGTGACAGGTGCTCAGTGGATTGATGGTAAACGCAACGCTGACTTTTCCTTAGATACATCAGCTGCCATAGTTGAAATTGAAAAGCACAAGCCAGTTCTCACCTTTATTACAACTCCTAATAATCCAACGGGTGGGGCAGTAACAATTGATGAGATTGCGTTGCTGGCAGATGCGTGCAAGGTAGTTGGTGGCTTACTTGTAGTTGATGAGGCGTATGCAGAATTTTCACAAGAAAAGTCAGCAGTTACATTAATTGCTGATAATCCACATGTAATCGTTATTCGGACAATGAGTAAAGCATTTGCTTTTGCTGGTGCTCGAGTTGGCTACTTAGTAAGTGATGCAGCAGTCAAAGATGCGATGATGATCGTGCGCCTGCCATATCACTTGAGTGCATTGACACAAGCTGCCGCACAAGTTGCTATCGATCACCGAGCAGAGTTGCTAGGCGGAGTCGCAAGGATTATTGCTGCCAGGGAATCTGTAGTTCAAGCACTGCACGATATGGGCCTGACCACTGTTACCAGCAGTGCTAACTTCGTTTTGTTCACGGGATTCAAGGAAGAAGCGCCACAATTATGGGCGGAGTTGCTAGAAAAGGGTGTTCTGATTAGAGATGTGGGATTATCAGGGTACTTAAGAGTCACAATTGGCAATGAAGCCGAGAACACTTTGTTTATATCAGCCCTCAAAGAGCTCATTTAAAGGAGAAAACCATGAGAACAGCGCGCGTTGAAAGAAAGACCAAAGAGTCACACGTACTTGTTGAACTCAATCTCGATGGTCAAGGCATCATCGATGTTGCTACGGGTGTGCCCTTCTTTGACCACATGATGTCTCAACTGGGTAAGCACTCTGGTTTTAACCTCACCGTGAAAACAACTGGTGATGTTGATGTTGATTCACACCACACTGTTGAGGACACATCACTTGCATTTGGTCAGGCACTTCGTGAGGCACTGGGCGATAAGGCCGGCATCCGTCGCTTTGGTGATTCCATGGTTCCCTTGGATGAGGTGTTAGTTCAAGCAGCCGTTGATCTTTCCGGTCGTCCATACTTAGTGCACCGTCAACCAGAAATTGTTGAACTGATCGGAACATTTGATACAACACTTGGCAAGCACATCTGGGAATCAATTGTTGCCGAAGCGCACATCGCATTGCACATTCGTGTTCTAGAGGGACGCAATGCTCACCACGTTTTTGAAGCGCAGTTCAAGGCTGTTGCCCGCGCACTACGCGATGCGGTTTCATTAGATGGCAGAGTCGCCGGGATTCCATCGACTAAAGGTTCTCTTTGATAGCAATTCTTGATTACGGATCTGGAAATCTACGATCTGCAGAACGTGCATTTGCAACTGCCGGTAAAGATGTTGTTGTTACATCAGACCGAACTGTTGCACTTGAGGCTGAAGGATTAGTAGTTCCAGGTGTTGGTGCATTCGCTGCGTGTATGAATGGATTAAGTGCCGTTGATGGTGCTTCGATTGTGCGTGAGCGTTTAGCAAAAGAACGTCCAACGCTAGGTATCTGTATTGGTATGCAAATCATGTTTAGTCAGGGCACCGAGCACTCTGCTGGCACACCACATGCAGGAATCGGAATTTGGGATGGAACTGTTTCCCAATTAGATGCACCCATCTTGCCGCACATGGGTTGGAACACAGTTGAAGCAGCTTCCACATCAACATTATTTAGCGGTGTTGAAGGAGAATCCTTTTACTTTGTTCACTCCTATGCAGCCAAAAAAGCTGTTGGAACAACACAGGCATGGAGCATGCACGGTGAAAGGTTCCTCGCTGCGGTAGAAGATGGATACATCAGTGCAACTCAATTTCATCCAGAAAAATCTGGCACGGCTGGATTAGCCCTGATTAAGAATTGGGTGGAATCGCTATGAGTTACTTGGAGTTGTTGCCTGCAGTCGATGTTAAAGATGGGCGCGCAGTCAGATTAGTTCAGGGTGAACTCGATAAAGAAAGTATTTATGGAGCGCCGCTAGATGTGGCACTTGAGTTTCAAGCAGCAGGTGCTGAATGGCTACACCTTGTTGATTTAGATGCTGCCTTTGGTCGCGGTGAAAACTCAGCTCTTCTGGCCGAGGTAGTTGGAAAGTTAGATATCAAAGTGGAGCTCTCTGGTGGTATTCGTGATGATGAATCACTCAAGCGAGCATTAGCTACTGGTTGTCGGCGGGTTAATTTAGGAACAGCTGCGCTAGAAGATCCAGAATGGACTGCGCGAGTAATTGCAGAGTACGGAGATCGAATTGCAGTTGGCTTAGATGTTCGTGGTCACACACTTGCAGCACGCGGTTGGACTAAAGAGGGTGGGGATCTATTTGACACACTAGAGCGCCTAGATCGTGATGGGTGCGCGCGCTATGTTGTTACAGATGTTGCAAAAGATGGCACGTTGGCTGGGCCAAATATTGAACTCCTCAAGTCTGTTTGTGCTGCAACGACTAAGCCGGTAATTGCAAGTGGTGGAATTTCTTCCCTTGATGACATCGCAGCCCTTGCCGAGCTTCGCAGCGCAGGCGTGGAAGGCGCAATTGTTGGTAAGGCGTTATACGCCGGCAAGTTCACATTGCAAGAAGCGCTAAAGGTCAGTGGAAAATGACATTGTCCGTTCGCATCATTCCCTGTCTAGATGTCACCGATGGTCGTGTGGTTAAAGGTGTTAACTTCACAGATTTAGTTGATGCGGGCGATCCAGTTGAAATGGCATCGCTGTATAACCTTGAAGGTGCTGACGAACTAACTTTTCTAGATATTTCAGCAAGTGTTGTGGGACGCGAAACAACTTTAGATGTTGTTCGTCGAACAGCAGAGCAAGTTTTTATTCCATTAACAGTTGGTGGCGGAATCAGAAGTGTTGAGGATGTAGATCGCCTACTACGGGCAGGTGCTGACAAGGTCTCGATTAATACATCAGCAATAGCGCGTCCTGAACTCATTGCTGAAATCGCAGATCGTTTTGGCTCACAAGTTCTTGTCCTTTCAGTTGATGCACGCCGGGCTAATACTGATTCTGGTTTTGAAGTGACAACACATGGCGGGCGAGAAAGTGCGGGGCTAGATGCGTTGGCATGGGTTGAGAAAGCTTGTGCATTAGGTGTTGGTGAAATTCTTCTTAATTCAATGGACGCAGACGGTACTCGTGCTGGCTATGACATCGGAATGATCACTGCAGTTCGCGCAGTTTCAAAGGTTCCCTTGATTGCAAGTGGGGGAGCCGGAAGCCTTGAAGATTTCTCTGCTGCACTCGATGCAGGGGCAGACGCCCTACTTGCTGCCAGTGTCTTTCACTTCGGTATTCACCGCATAGGCGATGTGAAGTCATACCTGGGCAAGCACAATTATCCAGTGCGCACGCTGGCTCCGCGTTAAGGCAGAATAAGCACATGACAACAATTGATCCTGGGGTTGAAGCACTTCTCAAGGATCCCGCGGCACTGATTCCAGCAATTGTTCAGGATATTTCTAGCAATGAAGTGTTGATGCTCGCCTATATGAATGCAGAATCGTTGACGTTGACACTTTCAACTGGCAAAGCCACATATTGGAGCAGAAGTCGCAATGAACTGTGGGTAAAGGGTGCAACATCTGGACATTTTCAAGATGTGCATACGGTTTCTTTAGATTGTGACGGAGATGCGCTCTTATTAAAGGTGACACAAACTGGAGTTGCATGCCATACGGGTGATCGCACCTGTTTTCACACCCCACTTGAGCTTGGTCAGTAAATGAACCTGGAAGAGTTTCGCGCTTACGCAAAGGTTTCAAATGTAATTCCAGTTTCTAGGCGATTGCTTGCAGATGGTGAAACTCCACTTGGTGTTTATCGCAAATTAGCAAAGAGTGCAGAAAACACATTTTTACTGGAATCAGCAGAACATGGCGGAGCATGGTCACGGTATTCATTTGTAGGTGTGCGCAGTGAAGCAACACTCAGTGAAAAAGATGGCCTTGCCTATTGGCAGGGCACAGCACCTGCTGGTGCACCAACTGGAATTGATCCATTAGACGCCTTGAGACTTTCTGCTGCTCATTTGAAGTCTCCGAAAATCCCAGGGTTGCCACCACTGACAGGTGGATTAGTTGGCTTCATGGGGTATGACGTTGTGCGACGTTTGGAGCGGTTACCTGATTTAACAGTAATAGATATTCCTCTGCCTGAACTTTCATTCATGTTAACGAGTGATCTAGCAGTCTTAGATCACAGCGATGGAACGATCACCTTGATTGCTAATGCGATTAACTGGGATGGAAGTGATGATCGAATCGATGAGGCATATGAATCCTGTGTGCAGCGCTTAGACCGTATGCAAGCAGATCTTGCGAATCCTTTATCGGGAGAAGCGGCAGAGATTCCTGATTTCTCACTCCCTGATTACATTGGCAATATCTCCGGGGAGCAGTTCAAGGAGAATATTCTTAAGGTGAAGGAAGAAATCCTTGCAGGAGAAGCCTTTCAAGTAGTTCTATCGCAGCGATTTGCAATGCCATGTCAGGCAGATGCCATAGATGTTTACCGCATGCTTCGTCTTAATAATCCTTCGCCATATATGTATTTGTTCCGCTTTACAGATGGCATCGAGATCGTTGGATCTAGCCCGGAAGCGCTAGTTAAGGTCAATCAAAAAGATGTAATGATCCATCCCATTGCAGGAACTCGTAAGCGTTCATCAAACCCGGAAGAAGATCACCGTTTAGGTGAAGAGTTGCTGGCTGATCCAAAGGAGCGTGCAGAGCACCTGATGCTTGTTGATTTAGGTCGCAATGATTTAGGGCGGGTGTGTGCTCCTGGCACAGTAGAGGTAGTTGATTTCATGCACATAGAGCGATATTCACATGTGATGCATATTGTTTCTACCGTTGTTGGAAAGCTGGCAGATAAGGCCACCCCAGTTGATGCACTCTTTTCAGTCTTTCCTGCAGGAACATTATCTGGTGCACCAAAGCCGCGTGCGATGGAGATTATTGAAGAGTTAGAGACCACGCGCCGCGGTGTTTATGGCGGCATCGTTGGTTACATAGATTTCACGGGCAACATAGATACATGCATTGCTATTCGCACAGCGTTGCTCTATCAAGGAACTGCCTACGTGCAAGCAGGTGCAGGAGTAGTTGCTGATTCAGATCCTGAGTCAGAAAACCAAGAGTGCAGAAATAAAGCAGCTGCTGTTCTAACCGCCATTCATGCTGCAAATCGTTTGGGGCACAACCATGAGTGATCTCTTACCTATTGGTATTGCAGCAGTCTTTGTTATGGCAATCGTTTTATTGCTTGCTCGAAAGTTTAAGATTTCCTCAGGGTATGAACGTGCTCCTCGCCAGCTCAACTCTTGGTCAGCACTTGATAAGGGGATAGACCCAACAGAGGATCAGAAGCAATGAGCGTTCTTGATTCGATTATTGAAGGTGTGCGCGAGGATTTAGCCACTAGACGCCTACCGATGTCTCAGTTACTAGAGGCGATTGCAGTAGCACCACCTGTGAGAGATTGCCTAGCAGCGTTATTAACTGATGATATTTCTGTGATTGCTGAAGTAAAAAGATCTTCACCTAGCAAAGGCGCTCTTGCTCCGATTACAGATCCCGCCGGCCTTGCTGCGAATTACGCAGAAGCAGGTGCAACAGTGATTAGCGTGTTAACGGAACAACGTCGATTTGGTGGGACATTGGCAGATCTTGACGCAGTGCGCAGAGCTGTCGAGTTACCAATTTTGAGAAAAGATTTCATGATTGATGAGTATCAATTCTATGAAGCAAGAGCACATGGCGCAGATGTGATTTTATTGATTGTTGCGGCCTTAAGTAAAAATCAACTAGATGACTATTTTCATTTGTCGAAAGAACTTGGCATGAGAGCGTTGATTGAAGTTCACACACCTGGTGAACTCGAAAGTGCACTTGAAATATCACCGGAAATTGTTGGCGTTAACTCGCGTAACTTAAAGACTTTAGATGTTGACGTGCAGGCATTTGCAGAATTAATACCGCAAATCCCGAATTCAATTGCACGTGTTGCTGAATCAGGAATATCTACTCGTTCAGATGTTGAGTTCGCCCATGAACATGGTGCAACAGCGATTCTGGTGGGAGAAGCCTTAGTTCGCTCAGGAAATCCAAATGTTGCGATGGCTCAATTGCTCGGTAGGCTTGCACAATGACTACTGAGGGCCACTTTGGCGAGTATGGTGGCCGTTTTGTGCCAGAAGCTCTCATTGGAGCTCTCGAAGAGTTAGAAGCTGCACACAATGCGGCGCAAAAAGATCCTTCATTTATTGCTGAGCTAGCAGAGCTTCACCGCACCTACACCGGTCGTCCAAGCATCATCACTGAAGCAAAGAGATTTGCTGAGCATGCTGGTGGGGCTCGAGTATTTTTAAAGCGTGAAGATTTAAACCATACCGGTAGCCACAAAATCAATAATGTTTTGGGCCAAGCTTTGTTAACAAAGCGCATGGGCAAAAAGCGCATCATCGCCGAAACTGGCGCTGGTCAGCACGGTGTTGCATCCGCAACAGCCGCTGCCTTGATGGGACTAGATTGCGTCGTCTATATGGGCGAAGAAGACACTCGTCGCCAAGCACTCAATGTTGCGCGTATGAAGTTACTAGGGGCACAAGTTGTTCCGGTTACATCTGGATCTAAGACATTAAAAGATGCAATCAATGAAGCCATGCGTGATTGGGTGACTAACGTTGCCGACACTCACTACATGCTCGGCACGGTTGCAGGACCACATCCATTCCCAACAATGGTTCGAGACTTTCATAAAATTATTGGCAATGAAGCGCGTGAACAAATGCTTGCGCTAACAGGCAGACTTCCAGATGCAGTTCTTGCTTGCGTTGGTGGGGGATCAAATGCGATAGGAATCTTCAATGCATTTATTCCAGATGCTGGTGTTCGACTCATCGGTCTTGAAGCAGGCGGTGATGGTGTTGAAACTGGTCGCCACGCTGCAACGATTACTGGTGGCTCACCAGGCGTGCTACATGGAACGCGTTCTTATGTTTTGCAGGATGAAAATGGTCAGACAGTCGAGTCACATTCAATTTCAGCTGGCCTTGACTATCCCGGAGTTGGTCCTGAGCACGCTTATTTACACGATATTGGACGCGCTGAATATCGCGCGATCAATGATGACGCGGCCATGGCTGCATTTGAATTGCTCTGCAAAACGGAAGGAATTATTCCTGCGATAGAAACTGCCCATGGGTTAGCTGGGGTCTTAATCATCGGTAAAGAGCTGGGTCCGAGTGCGAACCTTTTGATCAATTTGTCTGGTCGGGGAGACAAGGATGTTCAAACAGCTGCTGAGTACTTTGGAATTCCTCTGTAATGACGCAATTAGATTCAGTTATGGCCAAGGTGCGTTCAGAAAATCGCGCAGCACTCATCGCCTATATACCAGCCGGCTTTCCATCTAAAGCTGGATGCGCCAAGGCAATTAAGGCATTAGCTGCTGCAGGCGTTGATGCCATAGAAATCGGTTTTCCTTATAGTGATCCGGTTATGGATGGTCCTGTTATTCAAGAGGCGGCGGATATTTCACTCAAAGCCGGAACAAACGCTGCTGATGTATTTGAAGCGCTCTACGTTGCAGCAAGCACAGGTGTGGCAGCGGTTGTTATGACTTATTGGAATCCAATAGCAAGGTATGGCGTGGAAAAATTTGCACAATCTATTGTTGATAATGGTGGCTCAGGTGTGATTACGCCTGATCTAACAATTGAAGAGTCTGATTCATGGATTGCTGCGACTAAGAAGAGCGGTATTAATCCAATTTATGTAGTTGCACCTAGTACAAAAGATGAGCGTTTAAAGAATGTGACTGCAAAGACAGGTGGCTTTGTATATGCAGCTAGCATGATGGGAGTCACCGGATCTCGAGACGCTGTTGCTTCAACGGCAAATGAGCTCGTCGCTCGTGTTCGCACAGTTACTGATTTACCTATTTCAGTAGGACTAGGTGTTTCAACTCGTGAACAGGCAAAGTCATTAGCTGCATATGCAGATGGAGTGATTGTTGGCTCAGCATTTATTAAGTTATTATTAGATGCACCATCAGAGCAAGAGGGATTAGATGCAATTACCCATCTGGCTAAAGAGTTAGCGTTGGGAGTGCGTGAGGGACGATGAGAAATTTCAATGAACGGTTCCAGCCAGTAATTACTTTGTTGGCTCGACTTGTACTGGGCGGCGTTTTATTGGCTGCTGGTGGGTTAAAGGTATTTAAGCCAACTGAATCAGCAAATGCTGTTGCCGCCTATAAAGTGCTGCCAACTAACCTCTCACACTTAATTGGTTATGCCCTGCCGTGGTTAGAAGTTGCAATTGCACTTCTCTTAATTATCGGATTCATGGTTCGCCCTGCAGCTGTTGTTAGCGGACTGATCATGATCGTTTTTATAGGGGCAATCGCCTCGGTCTGGGCTCGCGGAATGCTGATCGACTGTGGCTGCTTTGGCGGAGGCGGGGAAATTGACCCAGCTTTGGCTTCAGAGGTTCGTAGGACCTATTTCATAGAGATTATGCGCGATTTAGGCTTGGCTCTAGCCGCGGTTTATCTGTACTTTTTCCCCTACGGAAAGTTATCACTTGAAAAAGCGGCACCTTCGACTAAGGAGTAAGAATGGCTAAGCAACAAGTTAAAAGTGGCGACAACGTAACTCGCTGGATCGTTATCGCAATGGTTACCTTAGTCGTTGTTACAGGTGTGGTTTTTTCAATGTTAAGCCAGAACAATAAGGAGAATGCTTCACTTGCTGGATTAGACGGCATGAAGTTAAAGCCGGCGGTTGCTTCCACGATTGATGTTGATAATGGATCGGCAATCGTTCTTAATCCTGGCTCGACTACAGTTATTGATATTTGGGAAGATCCTCAGTGTCCTGTGTGTAAGAACTTCGAAGATTCATTTGGTGATTATGTTGACTCTCTAGTTCGCGAGAAGAAAGCAACTGTGCGTTTCCACGTTCTTTCATTCTTAGGTGATGAATCAGTTCGTGCCGCTAATGCTTCCTTCTGCGCAGCAGATGAAGGACAGTATCTGGATTTTCACCATGCTTTATATGCCGTTCAATCTCCGCTAGAAAACTCTGGATTCTGGAGTAATGAAACATTGATCGCAATTGGAGCAAAAATAGGAATTAAATCCGACAAATTCACTAAGTGTGTGAGCGACGGAGAAAAAGTTGATTTAGTAAAAGCTAATTATGATTCAATGCCGAAGTTTGGCGTTCAAGGAACACCGACAGTGTTTATCAATGGGAAACTTTGGGAACGCACCAATCCAAACTTTGACCTAGGTGAATTTAGTGCAGCTGTAGAGGCTGGTTAAACTTTGTTACTTGCCTTTCCAACGCCAAGTAATTCGGCGTTAGAGATTGGTCCACTAACAATTCACTTTTATGCCCTATGCATCATTACTGGTGTTGCTGTTGCTGTTTGGTTGGGTGATAGAAGATTTCGCGCGGCAACTCCTCTCGGTGCAGGTGTTGTGTCAGAAGTTGCAATTACCGCTGTCCCGGTGGGTGTCATCGGCGGTCGGATCTATCATGTGATTTCTTCACCATCAAATTATTTTGGCGCAAATGGCTCTCCTCTCGATGCCCTAAAAATTTGGGAAGGCGGCCTAGGAATATGGGGTGCTATTTCTCTGGGGCTATTTGGGGCATATGTGCGGTATCGAGTACTACAAAAACGGATTGATTTACCCCCATTTGCTGTATTCATTGATGCGTTAGCACCCGGGATTTTATTTGCGCAAGCTATTGGTCGGTTTGGTAATTGGTTTAATGGTGAATTATTTGGTCGCCCCTTAGATACCTGGTGGGCACTTGAAGTTCCCTCTAGATATCGTCCCTTTGGATATAACGAATTTGAATCATTTCATCCTACATTTTTGTATGAAGCCATCTGGTGTGTGCTCATCGCAATACTTTTGATGAAATTTGGCAAATCACTCAAATCTGGACAGGTCTTTGCCGCCTATGTAGCTGCATATTGCTTCGGCAGGTTCTTCATTGAACTAATTCGTATTGATTCGGCTAATACAATCGCAGGTTTGCGCGTAAATGTATGGGTGAGTGTGATCGTTGGTATCGGGTCACTCATATTTTTTGCTCGTGGCTCAAGAAAGATTGCATAGCTTTCAGGTAGGCTAATTAAATGGCACTTGAAGAGGTTTATAAGCGCAATCTAGAACACCGCACTCATCGTGCGGGTTGGCTACGCGCTGCTGTCCTTGGTGCAAATGATGGTCTGGTATCAACCGCCTCATTGATGGTTGGTGTTGCAGCAGCAGGCAAAACTGATTTCTTGGTCACCGCTGGCATCGCAGGTATTACAGCAGGTGCGATGTCGATGGCAGTTGGAGAGTATGTTTCAGTACGTTCACAAAATGATGTTGAAGCATCAGATCGCTTATTAGAAATTGAACATCTGGCAGCAGATCCAGAAGGTGAATTGCAGGAGCTGCAGCACATTTATATTAATCGTGGTTTGACACCGGCTCTTGCTCTGCAGGTTGCATTAGAAATGCACCGCAAAGATCCATTGGAAGCACATTTACGAGATGAGCTTGGGCAACATCCTCATACCAAGGCCAGACCAGTTCAGGCTGCTGTTGCCTCTGCAATCGCATTCACAACCGGTGGCTTGATTCCATTTGCAGGTGCTTTCGCACCGACTCTGGGCGCTAAGGCGTGGAGCATTGTTATCTTTACCCTGGGCGGCTTAATTCTGACCGGTGTGGTCAGTGCCAAAATTTCAGGGTCAAAAGTTCTGGCACCGACGGTCCGTGTCTTGATCGGTGGCTGCTTGGGTATGTCGATCACAGCGGGAATAGGCCAACTCGCCAATATTTCTGGGCTCTAATTTCCCTCTTTTGACTCTTCACATATAACTAGTTGTTGCTACGCTTTCCCACTAAGCAAGTCGGGCCAAGGATGTCCCTCCACACATAGGACCATTCTGTAGGAGCTTCGCACATGGCACTTGCATCCAATTATCCACAAGCACAAGGGCTCTATAACCCTGCCCAGGAACATGATGCTTGTGGAGTTGCGATGGTTGCGACCCTGAACAAGATCCCAACGCACGAAATTGTTGCCAAGGCGTTAACAGCTCTTCGCAATATGGAACACCGTGGTGCATCAGGTGCTGAACCCGATAGCGGTGATGGCGCAGGTATTTTGATTCGTGTTCCAGATGCTTATTTCCAAGCAGTAGTTGAGTTCAAACTTCCGGCAGCAAATGCATATGCAACAGGTATTGCATTTGTTGCTCAAGGTGCTGATGTTAAAAGCGATATCTCAAAAATCGCTGAGCAAGAGGGTTTGGTTGTTCTTGGTTGGCGCGAAGTTCCGATTAATTCCAGTTCATTAGGCAAAACTGCGCTATCAGTCATGCCTGAGTTCCAACAATTATTCATTGCTGGCAAAAATGGCGAAACAGGCATTGAGTTAGATCGCCTTGCCTTTTGTTTGCGCAAACGTGCTGAGCACGCACTTGATCTCTACTTCCCATCATTGTCATCACAAACCATTGTCTATAAAGGAATGCTCACAACCGGTCAGCTAGAAGAGTTTTTCCCAGAGCTATCTGATGAGCGCGTAATTTCACCGTTGGCTCTAGTTCACTCTCGTTTTTCTACAAATACTTTTCCATCATGGCCACTTGCGCACCCTTACCGCTTTATTGCCCACAATGGTGAGATCAATACCGTTAAAGGAAATCGCAACTGGATGCGGGCACGCGAATCTTTACTTGCCAGCGATGTTATTCCAGGAGACCTTAAGCGGTTATTTCCAATCGTTGAAATGTCAGGATCAGATTCAGCCTCTTTCGATGAAGTACTAGAACTTTTATACTTGGGTGGGCGCTCACTTCCGCATGCTGTATTGATGATGATTCCTGAGGCTTGGGAAAACCATGCAACGATGCCGCAGAACCGACGTGACTTTTATGCCTTCCACGCTTCCATGATGGAACCTTGGGATGGTCCGGCATGTGTGACATTTACTGATGGACATCAAGTCGGCGCGGTACTAGACCGCAATGGATTGCGTCCTTCACGTTTTTGGGTTACCAAAGATGGTCTCGTTGTTCTGGCATCTGAAGTTGGCGTACTAGATATTCCTGCTGAAAACATTGAGCGCAAGGGTCGCTTGCAGCCTGGAAAAATGTTCTTAGTAGATATTGAAGCGGGTCGCATTATTGAAGATGATGAAATTAAGGATGATCTAGCTAATGCTGCCCCTTATAGGGATTGGATTGATGCTGGAATGGTCAAGCTCAGTGATCTTCCTTCACGCGAGCACATTGTTTATCCGCACTCATCTGTTGTTCGACGCCAGCGTGCATTTGGATACACAGAAGAAGATCTGCGCATCCTTGTCACGCCTATGGCCAAGAACGGCATGGAAGCACTGGGATCGATGGGAACAGATTCTCCCATTGCAGCACTCTCTGACAAGCCACGTTTAATCTTTGATTACTTCTCCCAACTCTTTGCACAGGTAACAAATCCACCACTAGATGCAATTCGGGAAGAGCTAGTAACAAGTCTTGGAACATCCATGGGTCCAGAGCACAATTTGTTGGATCCAGGACCATCTAGCTGTCGTCAGATTTCTTTGGCATTTCCTGTGATTGATAATGATGAACTTGCAAAGATCATTCACGTTAACGCTGATGATGACTACCCAGGCTTAAGTGCGCATGTAGTTCGTGGCTTATTTAGCATTGCAGATGGTGGAGATTCACTGCGTGATCGCCTAAAGGAGATCATGGTTGAAGTTTCACAAGCTATCAACGATGGTGCTCGCATAATTGTTTTATCTGATCGAGATGGTGATGCTGAAAACGCTCCAATTCCTTCTTTGCTACTTACATCTGCCGTGCATCATCACTTGATTCGGGAAAAGACTCGCACAAAGGTCGGTCTAGTTGTTGAAGCTGGCGATGTTCGGGAAGTCCACCATGTTGCATTACTTATTGGTTACGGCGCAGCATGTGTAAACCCATACCTTGCTATGGAGTCTGCTGAAGATTTAGTTCTACAAGGTGTCATCACGGGAATCACTCCAGAAAAGGCTGTTAAGAATCTGATTAAGAGCCTTGGCAAAGGCGTTCTCAAGGTGATGTCAAAGATGGGTATCAGCACGATCGCTTCCTATACAGGAGCTCAAGTTTTCGAAGCTATTGGGTTGTCACAAGAAGTTGTTGATGAGTACTTCGTGGGTACAACCTCTCGCCTTGGTGGAGTTTCGCTAGACATCATTGCCGAAGAGACAATTGCCCGTCACCACATTGCATATCCACCTGGGGGAGAAGTGCCAGGCACCAAGCGACTTCCAATTGGTGGGGAGTACCAGTGGCGCCGCGAGGGTGAACCACACCTGTTTGATCCAGAAACTGTCTTTACTTTGCAGCACTCAACCCGCAATAAGCGTTACGATATTTTCAAGCGCTATACCGATCGCGTCAATGAGCAAAGCACACGCCTGATGACACTTCGTGGATTGTTTGAATTTAAAGATGGTGTGAATGCGCCAATTTCTATTGATGAGGTGGAATCAATTCACGACATCATTAAGCGTTTTTCAACAGGTGCAATGTCCTATGGCTCTATTTCAGCAGAAGCTCATGAAACATTAGCGATTGCAATGAATCGTATTGGCGGAAAATCCAATACGGGCGAGGGCGGAGAAGAGCCTGAGCGTTATCTTCCAATGGCAAATGGTGATTCCAAGCGCTCTGCAATCAAGCAGGTTGCATCTGGTCGATTTGGCGTGAGCAGTAATTACTTGGTCAATAGCGATGATATCCAGATCAAGATTGCACAAGGTGCAAAACCAGGTGAAGGCGGTCAACTACCTGGTAATAAGGTTTATCCATGGATTGCTAAGGCACGTTACTCAACACCTGGTGTTGGTTTGATTTCACCGCCACCGCATCACGATATTTATTCAATTGAAGATCTGGCACAGTTAATTCATGATCTTAAGAACGCGAATAAGAATGCGCGCGTTCACGTGAAGTTAGTCGCAGAAGTTGGTGTCGGAACTGTTGCAGCTGGTGTTTCTAAGGCACATGCAGATGTTGTTTTGATTTCAGGCCATGATGGTGGAACCGGTGCTTCACCTCTTACATCTCTCAAGCACGCTGGTGCGCCATGGGAGTTAGGTCTGGCTGAAACACAGCAGACATTATTACTAAACGGACTTCGTGATCGGATTGTTGTTCAGACAGATGGTCAGTTAAAAACTGGTCGAGATGTTGTCATCGCAGCGCTACTAGGTGCTGAAGAGTTCGGATTTGCCACGGCTCCGCTCGTTGTTTCTGGTTGCATCATGATGCGCGTGTGCCATTTGGATACCTGTCCGGTTGGAGTTGCAACACAAAACCCAGAGCTTCGCAAAAATTTCTCGGGTAAGCCTGAATTTGTTGAAACTTTCTTTGAGTACATTGCAGAAGAGGTTCGTGAAATCTTGGCTCAGCTTGGATTCCGCACACTTCTTGAAGCAGTTGGTCATGTTGAGTCTCTTGATACCCGAAAGGCTATCGATCACTGGAAGGCGGCAGGGCTAAATCTGGAGCCGCTTTTGGTGCGCCCAAATGTTGACAGTCCTTTACACAACACTATTCAGCAAGATCATGGCTTAGCTGCTGCATTGGATAATACTTTGATCGAACTTTCAGAGGCAGCGCTGTCAAAGGGCGAAGCGGTCAGGATTGATCTGCCGGTCCGAAATGTTAATCGCACAGTGGGAACGATGTTGGGTGCTGAGATAACACGCAAGTATGGCGCTGAGGGACTACCTGAGGGAACTATTGATGTGACACTGCATGGATCTGCCGGTCAGTCATTGGGTGCCTTTATTCCGAAGGGTCTAACAATTCGTCTGTATGGCGATTCAAATGATTATGTTGGTAAGGGAATTTCTGGGGGACGAGTAATTGTGCGCCCAGATGAAAAAGCCTCTTTCAAGTCCCAGGACAATGTTATTGCTGGAAATGTTATTGGCTATGGGGCAACAGCAGGAGACATTTTTATCCGAGGTGTTGTGGGAGAACGATTCTGTGTTCGAAATTCTGGTGCATTAGCTATCGTTGAAGGAATAGGTGATCACGGTTGTGAATACATGACCGGTGGAACAGTCGTTGTTCTTGGACGCACGGGTCGCAATATTGCCGCAGGTATGTCTGGTGGACGTGCTTTTGTTCTAGACCTTGATACCGCAAATGTGAATGCTGACATGGTTGATGTGTTGGCCGTTCCAGAAGATCAGAAAGTGATTCTAAAAGCACATATTTCTTCATACTTTGCTGAAACAGGTTCTGAGATCGCATCTGCATTATTAAGGGATTGGGAGAAGAGCATAAGCCGGATCTCATTGATCATGCCGCGTGATTATGCACGTGTGCTTGCGGCGATGGAGCGAGCGGTCCGCGAAGGACTGCCGGCAGATGCACTAGTGATGGAGGTTGCAGCCAATGGCTGATCCAAAGGGATTTATGACAACTCCTCGAGAGCTTCCTACTCGTAGGCCAGTTGATGTTCGCATTCAAGATTGGCGTGAAGTGTATGAACCACAAAGCTTTGAGCATCTACAAAAGCAAGCTGGTCGCTGCATGGATTGTGGAATTCCTTTTTGCCACAACGGTTGCCCGCTCGGCAATTTGATTCCTGAGTGGAATGACTTAATCTGGCGTGGCGACAAAGAAGAAGCAATTGATCGCTTGCACGCGACTAATAACTTTCCAGAGTTCACCGGACGGCTATGTCCTGCGCCTTGTGAGACGGCATGTGTAGTTGCAATTAACCGTGATGCTGTAACCATTAAACAAATCGAACTACGCACAATTGAAGAAGCATTTGATGCGGGCAATGTGAAGCCAATGGCACCTGATCGCTTAACTGGCAAGACCGTTGCAGTAATTGGTTCAGGCCCCGCAGGCCTTGCTGCGGCGCAGCAACTAACTCGTGCTGGGCACACCGTTGCTGTGTATGACCGTGCGGACAAAATTGGTGGGCTGCTTCGCTACGGTATCCCTGAATTTAAAATGGAAAAACACATTCTTGATCGTCGCCTAGAACAAATGGAAAAAGAGGGAACACGTTTTCGCCCAGGTGTTGATGTTGGTCTGGAATTGACTGGCTCTGATCTACGCAAAAAGTATGACGCTGTTGTGTTAGCAGTTGGTGCAACTCAATGGAGAGATCTTCCCATTAAGGGCCGTGATTACAAGGGTATTTATCAAGCTATGGAGTTTTTGCCATGGGGCAATAAACAAGCGCTAGGTGAAATTGAAAATCCAGATATCAATGTTGCGGGTAAACATGTTGTTATCCTTGGTGGTGGCGATACTGGTGCCGATTGTTTAGGAACTTCTATTCGTCAGGGCGCTGCAAGTATCACTCAACTAGAAATCATGCCTCGTCCGACAGAAGAGCGACCTGAGGGACAACCCTGGCCTACGTATCCAATGATTTATCGTGTTTCTAGTGCGCATGAAGAAAATGACAACCGAGTATTTGCTGTTAGCACTGAGGAGTTCTTGGGGGATGAGCAAGGAAATCTTCGCGCAATCAAGATTGTCGAAACTGAATTCATAGACGGCAAATTCGCCCCTGTTGCAGGATCAGAGAAAGAAATTAAGTGTGATTTTGTTTTCATGGCTATGGGATTTACTGGACCAGAGAAGTCACCTTTGCTGACACAACTTGAGGTCGAATTAGATGAGCGTGGCATGATTAAGCGGGATAAGAACTTTCAATCAACAGAGGAAGGGATTTTCGTTGCTGGCGATGCTGGACGCGGACAATCATTGATTGTGTGGGCAATTGCTGAAGGGCGAAGCACAGCTGCAGCAGTTGATAGATATCTCACTGGGCGTACTCAACTTCCTGTGCCGATTGCGCCAACTGACCGCCCACTGATGGTTTAAGGTTGACGCATGCGTAGAGCCAAGATTGTTTGCACGATGGGTCCAGCAGTTGAATCTCCTGAGAAGGTTAAGGAGCTCATCGAGGCGGGCATGAATATGGCTCGACTCAACCTGTCACATGGCGGTTATGAGGAGCATCAAACACGTTTAGATCGTGTGCGCGCTGCTGCAAAGGAGGCAGGAACGCCTGTTGCAATCCTGGTTGACCTTCAAGGCCCGAAGATTCGCCTTGCACGATTTGCCAATGGTCCACATGAGTTAGAGCGTGGAGATATCTTCACAATAACGACCGATGATGTTGAAGGAACCAAAGATCGCGTTGGAACTACCTATAAAGGTTTACCAGGAGATTGCAAACCCGGAGATCGCATTCTGATTGATGATGGCAAAGTAACCGTCGAAGTTGTTGAAGTAAAAGGTAATGATGTTGTAACAAGAGTAATTCAGCCAGGCGCAGTAAGTAATAGCAAGGGTATTAACCTTCCAGGCGTAGCGGTTTCAGTACCGGCTCTTTCAGAAAAAGATAAAGAAGATCTGCGTTGGGGAATGAAAGCTGGTGCAGATTTTATTGCGCTTTCCTTTGTTAGAAACGCTGCTGACATTAAAGATGTCCACGCAATCATGGATGAAATTGGTTTCCGCATTCCGGTAATTGCTAAAATTGAAAAGCCACAAGCTGTCGATAATCTGGAAGAAATTGTCGCAGCCTTTGATGGCATCATGGTCGCACGTGGCGATCTTGGAGTAGAGATGCCAATTGAAGAAGTGCCACTAGTTCAAAAGCGCTGTATTGAGTTAGCACGAGAGGCTGCGAAGCCGGTCATTGTTGCAACCCAGATGCTGGATTCAATGATCACTAACTCTTCACCTACTAGAGCTGAAGCAACAGATTGCGCCAACGCAGTACTAGATGGCGCAGATGCATTGATGTTGTCAGGTGAAACATCTGTTGGAGCATTTGCTATCGAAGCTGTTGCAACAATGGCACGCATTATTGCTCGCACCGAAGAAGGTGGATTCGAAATGATTCGCGCGTTGCGAACAACACCAAAGACAAAGGGTGGGGCAATTACCCGTGCAGCAGCTGAAGTAGGCGCAATTGTTGGCGCTAAGTACTTGGTGACCTTCACGCAATCAGGTGACTCTGCTCGCAGAATGGCGCGTCTGCGTTCACCCATTCCTATTGTTGCTTTCACGCCAGAAGTTGGAACATATAACCGTCTTGCCTTGTCGTGGGGAGTTGAACCAGAGGTAACCCCAATGGTTAAGCACACCGATGAGATGGTCAAGCAGGCCGATACTTTGTTAATTGAATCTGGCCGCGCTCAAATCGGCGAAAATGTAGTCATCGTTGCAGGATCTCCTCCAGGAATTCCTGGCTCAACCAATGCAATGCGTGTTCACGTTGTGGGAGATGCAGTTGGCGGGGTAGTAGCGGCATACCGCTAAGATTGCCCCAACAAATGCCTCGGTACTCCAACGGTAGAGAGGGCAGTCTCAAACACTGCATAGTGTCGGTTCGAATCCGACTCGGGGCACGCTAGAAGTACTAATTGAAAGGATCACTTGAACATGAGCGTTCGGATCCTTGTGGCAGAAGATGAAGCCTTAATTCGCATGGACCTTGTTGAAATGTTGCAAGGTGCCGGGTATGAAGTTGTTGCCCAAGCAACAAATGGACAAGAGGCAATTGATTTAGCCATAGAACATAAACCGGATCTTGCAATTCTTGATGTGAAGATGCCGATCCTTGACGGAATTTCTGCGGCAGAAAAGATTATTGAGATTGCTCCGGTTTTAATGCTGACCGCTTTTTCCCAAAAGGAGTTGGTGGATCGTGCACGCGATGCAGGAGTGATGGCCTATGTCGTCAAGCCCTTCACTATCGGGGATTTAATGCCCGCCATAGAAATTGCAATTAGTAGGCATGTGCAAATGAGAACTTTGGCCGAAGAAGTAGCAGATCTCCATGACCGCCTTGAAACACGCAAGCTCATAGACCGAGCAAAGGGCATTTTGATGAAAGCACTCAATCTTTCAGAGCCAGAAGCTTTCTCATGGATTCAAAGAGCGGCTATGGACCGTCGCCTTTCAATGAAAGATGTAGCTGAAGCGGTAATTAACCCCAACGCGGTGCCTGATAAGTAGGTTTAGTTTTCGTCTCACTACTTGATACAAAGAGTCCCAAATATAACGAAAGAGAAACAATTTACGCTTGATTTACTCTTGTCTATTCCTCACCCCTGGCATTACCCTTTCAGCCTCCCTGTCCCGGGATGGATTTACAACAGGAAGGAACACAATGAAGAAGATTCAAGCTGGCGTCATTGCCGCTCTTGCTCTTGTTCTGAGCTTTACCTTGAGTGCATGTGGTGGCGGATCAGACACCATCAAGATTGCATACCAAGGTCCACTAAGCGGTGGAGAAGCTCAAACAGGAATTGACGAGCAAAACGCAGTCAAGTTCGCAATTGAACTTTATAACGCAACAAACCCAGAGAAGAAGATTGAACTAGTTTCAGCAGATGATCAGGGCGATGGAACAGTAGCTGCAGGAGTAGCTCCAGGAATTGCAAACGATGAAAGCATCGTTGCTGTTGTTGGACCAGCATACTCAGGCGCAACAATTGCATCACTTCCTTATTACAAGGAAGCTGGAATGCCAATGATCTCTCCATCAGCAACAAAGGTTTCACTAACAGATCCAGCAGTTGCAGGTGAATTTGGTGGTCCAGTATTCCACCGTATTCCAGCAACAGATAAGATCCAAGGACCAGCACTAGGAAAGCTTGCTGTAAGTGGCGTAGCTGCACCTAAGGTGTTTGTTGTTGACGATCAGACCGCTTATTCAGTTGGTCTAGTTGAGTACCTATTGCCTTCACTACCTAAGGCTTCACTTGTTGGAACAGACAGCACAAAGAATGACACTGCTGACTTTGCTCCAACAGTTGCAAAGATCAAGGCTAAGGGTGCAAACGTTGTTATCTACACTGGTTACTACTCACAGGCTGCAGTTCTCGTAAAGCAGCTTCGTGATGCGGGTTACAAGGGCATCTTTGCTGGCGGCGACGGAGTTCTTAACTCAGAGTTTGCTGTTCTAGCAGGAGCTGCTGCAGAAGGCGCACGCCTAACTGGAGCAACTGTTCCACTTGGTGAGCTTTCACCTGAGTTGGCTGCCAAGTTCAAGGAGTCACAAGGCGTTGAGCCAGGTGTATATGCAGCTGAATCATTTGATGCAGCGAACATAATCATCGAAGCAATCAAGGCTGGAAACACAACTCGCGCAACAATCCTTGCTTACATCAAGACCGTCGCATACGTCGGTGTTGGTGGACAGACAATTTCATTTGATGCAAACGGAGATTCAACTCTCGGTTTCATCAATGGCTTCCTGGTCAAGGATGGCAAGGTTGTTAGTACTGGAGCTGTAAAGTAATAACAATTCACGTATTTCGTGAAAAGTAAGACTGTTAAGGTGAGTACCTCAGGAGCATTAAGTTCCTGAGGTACTCACTACATTAAAGATCTATTTATGGCTCATTGAGAGGGCAGAATGTTTTCAACTTTAATTGATCAATTTTGGTCGCTGACTCTCTCTGGAATCGCTTTAGGATTTATTTATGTTCTGATCTCACTTGGCTACACCATGGTGTACGGCGTTCTTCGTATGATCAATTTCGCGAACTCTGAGATCTTTATGTTTGGCACATTTGCCACAATCGTTATTTCCAGAGATTTTCTTGGCAATGTTGATGGCACTAAATCGCTTCCGCTGCCTAAGCTGATATTAACTATTACTCTCTGCTTGCTAGGGTCAATGCTCGTTTCAGGATTAGTGGCAGTTTTTGTCGAGTTAGTTGCTTATCGCCGTCTCCGTGCGCGTGGCACAAACAAATTAGCGACACTCATTTCTGCTATCGGTATTTCAATTGTTCTCAGTGAGTTTATGCGCATCATCACAAATTCTCGCCCGACTCTCAATCCCCGTGTTTTAGAAAAGAAATCCTTATTTGAAATTGCTGGTGCAAGTTTTAGAATGGACACCGTACTTACCATTATCTTTGCCGCGGTTCTTTTTGTAGTCCTTGATCGCTTTGTAAAGTTCAGCAGATTGGGTCGAGCCATTCGCGCAGTCTCAATGAATGAGGATGCATCAAAGTTAATGGGAGTGGATCTCAATAAGGTGATTTCAGCTACCTTCTTAATCGGTGGGTTGATGTCAGGTGCGGCGGCGTTCTTCTACACTCTGACCTATGAAAATACTAAGTTTAATGTTGGATTTACTTTGGGATTAGCTGCATTCACTGCTGCTGTTATAGGTGGTATCGGAAACATTCGCGGGGCATTTTTTGGGGGGCTCTCACTTGGACTTGTTGAGGTTTATGCATCCTCAATTTTAGGAACGGAATGGAAATCGGTGACTGTCTTTATTATCTTGGTACTGGTCTTAGTGCTCAAACCGAATGGAATTTTCGGCGAAGCTGTTCAGCAGACGAGGGCATAGATGATGAAACTACTCAACAGATTACGCGAGGGAAATCTGCGCGATTGGGGTGCCTCTTTCTGGGAACAATCCTCACCTACTAAGAGAAAAGTTATAGCAACCTCTCTCATTGGTTTTGCCGCACTTGCTCCATTCATGGGATTTGGCCTCCTAGACACACCTGTGAGTGACTACGGCGCAGTTCTTGTCTATCCAGTTGGCATGTTTATTTTGATGGCTTTGGGTCTTAATATTGTTGTGGGTAAGAGTGGCTTACTTGATTTGGGTTATGTTGCATTCTTTGCAATCGGTGCCTACACAATGGCCATACTTGGAACCAGAACTTCGCTTAACACCTGGGAAATTATGCCTATCGGTATCGCACTTGCGATGCTGGCTGGACTAATTCTTGGTCTACCTGCCTTGCGTCTGCGCGGGGATTACCTGGCGATTGTGACCTTAGGATTTGGTGAAATTGTTCGTATCTCGGCTCTCAACACCCGTGAAATTGGTGGACCTAACGGAATTGCAAACGTCCCAGTTCCTCCCTCAATTGGCCCGATTAAATTCTCATTAAATGATCAGAAAGCATTTTTCTGGGTTGTTCTCATTATGATTTTGTTAACGATTTGGATGATTCGTCGTCTCTCTGTTCGTCGTGCTGGTAGAGCATGGGAAGCGATTCGCCAAGATGAAGATGTTGCCGAACTGATGGGCGTCCATACATTGAAGTACAAGTTGTGGTCATTCTCCTTAGGAGCAGCAGTTGGTGGAGCAGCAGGAGTTCTCTACGCCTCAAAGACCCTTTTCATCGCACCTGAGATGTTTACGCTCAATGTTTCAATTCTCATCCTGGCATGTGTGGTGTTTGGTGGAATGGGAAATATCTGGGGTGTAGTTCTTGGTGCTGCTATTTTGGCTTATCTGCCTGAACGCATTCGCTTCATCTCAGATGCGCGTTTACTTGTATTTGGGTTAGCTCTAGTGATCACAATGAATTTCCGCCCAGATGGACTACTACCACGCAAGAAGCGTGAAAAAGCCATAGTTAAATCAACACAGGATGGGATATAAAATTATGTATAACGTCCTATTCGTTTACTTAGCAATGGCTGTCCTTATTTCAATAGACACAATTCGGAGAGACCGCATACAAAAAGGTAAAGACCAGGAACGTTATGTCCAAGAGCGCACCCTACTCGGACAAAAGACGAAGAGAGTGTTACTAGAGCTAAAGAATCTCACGATCACCTTCGGTGGAGTTACCGCCCTAAATGCAGTAAACCTTAAGATTTATCAAGGTGAAATTCTGGCTCTGATTGGGCCAAACGGAGCGGGCAAAACAACTGTGTTCAATGTTGTAACAGGGGTTTACCGTGCCACATCGGGTGAAGTTTTATTGAATGAGCAATCTCTCGATGGCATGAAACGCCACCACATTACAAAAATTGGAATCGCAAGAACATTTCAAAACATTCGACTATTTGGTGATATGACAGCTTTAGAAAATGTCATCACAGGAACTGATGTTCATAAGAGATCTGGCCTCTTAGGCGGATTGTTTGGAATGCCACGGGCTCGTCGAGAAGAAAAAGCTGGTCGAGTAAAAGCTCATGAAATTCTTCAATTCATTGGAATCGATGAGTACTCCGATCGATTGGCTCGCAATCTTCCTTATGGTGTTCAGCGCAGATTAGAGATCGCCCGTGCTCTTGGTACTAATCCACAATTGCTCTTGCTAGACGAGCCTGCAGCCGGATTTAATCCTGCTGAAAAAGTTGAGTTAGCAAATACGATCAAAAAGATTAGAGATGCTGGATATACCGTGCTACTTATTGAGCATGACATGTCCCTCATCATGGGTATTTCTGATCGAGTAGCGGTTTTAGATTTCGGCCAGAAAATTGCTGATGATCTACCTTCAGTTGTTCAAAACGATAAGCGCGTTATTGAAGCGTATTTAGGAGTGCCAGCTGATGCGTCTTGAAATCAAAGATTTAAGGGTTCACTACGGAAAGATTGAAGCCATTAAGGGCGTCTCCGTTGTCGTCAACCAAGGTGAAATTGTTACGCTAATTGGTGCTAATGGCGCCGGCAAGACAACGATGCTAAAAACCATCTCTGGATTGCGTCCCGTGACAAGTGGTCAAATCTTGTTTGATGGTGAAGACATTTCAAAGGTGCCAGCACACAAGCGCGTTGATTTGGGATTGTCACAAGCCCCTGAAGGCCGAGGCATCTTTCCCGGTATGACTGTTTTAGAGAATCTCGAAATGGGTAAGTACAACCGCAAGAATCGCAGAGCTGAGATGCATGAAGATTTGGAGATGGTGTACCACCTATTTCCTCGCTTGAAGGAGCGAACATCGCAATCTGGTGGAACTCTTTCTGGGGGAGAGCAGCAGATGCTTTCTATCGGACGCGCTCTAATGGCACGCCCTAAAGTTTTGTTACTGGATGAGCCTTCTATGGGACTTGCTCCGCAGATGATTGCCAATATTTTCAGGATCATCACTGAAATTAATAAGCAAGGTGTGACAATTTTGTTAGTAGAACAAAATGCGCAACAAGCTCTGCAGCGCGCACATCGCGCTTATGTTCTGGAAATCGGAAAAGTTGTGAAAGAGGCTAAAGCGTCAGACCTGCTCAATGATCCAGCGGTGCGTGCGGCATATCTTGGTACTGGTGCTCACTAGCGTTCAGCGAGAATCATGCAGGTGATACGGGCAGTGCAGGTGCGCTGTCCGTCTTCATTTGTAATCACAATATCCCAACAGCAGAGAGTTTTTCCGATTGAAACAGCGGTTGCTACACCCGTAACAATTCCTGTTGCGGTGGCTTTGTGATGTGTTGCATTGATATCTATTCCAACGATCCGTCGATTCTCACCAG
>JAIOWZ010000012.1 GCA_021741905.1 Candidatus Planktophila sp.
CCAACACCAACACCAACACCAACACCAACACCAACACCAACACCAACACCAACACCAACACCAACACCAACACCAACACCAACACCAACACCAACACCAACACCAACACCAACACCAACACCAACACCAACACCAGTACCTGTTGTTGATAGAGAAAAGCCTGTAATTATCAGCGGCTACACAACTCCACAGGTGCTTGAGGTTTGCCAGACTGTTACACAGATGTCTGTTAGAGCAAGCGATAATGTTGGAATCTCAAATGTGAATATGCGCATTTACAATGAAAATAACGTCATTGTTTATCAAACTTTTATGTATAAAACTGAAGGAACGACGCTATCTGGAACATGGGCAAATGACTGGGCGATCCCATGTTCAGCCTTGGTCGGTAAGTACCGTGTTTCTGTGCAAGCTCTAGATGCAGCAGGCAATGCAACCGTATGGGGCGATATCCCGAACTTCTGGGTTTATCCATCAACAACTAGAGATATAGCAAAGCCTGCCTTTGTTTCTGGCACTGTCTCAGCTGGCCCAGTTACAGTTGGTAAAACCATTCCTGAGGTACTAGTTCGCTTGACAGATGACACAGGAATTACATCTGTAACCTTCAAATTGGCTGATCCATCAGGAAATATTGTCTCAACTACTTCGGCTTATAGAATTTCAGGCACCAAGACTGATGGCGTTTATCGAAATGATATTGCGACCAGAACAAGCTATCTTCCTGGTCGTTACACAGTCCATGTAGATGCTGTTGATGAATGGCAAAAGGTTTCCGGAACAATAAAAGTTGGATTCATCGACTTGATTTCGGTGCCAGTAGTTGCCCCTACGCCAACTCCTACGCCAACTCCTGCACCTACTCCTGCACCTACTCCAACTGTTGCACCAAAACCTACTGATGCAGCAATGATTGTTACTCCTTACTACTCGTCATCAACATCACGCAGCAGCTTCTTGTACCCAGCTACAGCCGTGACTCTGAGACCCAACAGAAGTTATCTATTCCTAGCTTCTACCTTGTTTGCAAGTGGCCAGAACTCAGGATTGAGATCTTTGGGTCATCTTCTAGAGGTAACCACAACCACTCCTACAGTTTGTTCCGTATCAGGCGTTACGACTTGGGATCGAACTGGTGGTATCTACACAAGAGCCAATGTGAATGCACTCACTGTTGGAACATGCTCTGTAACATGGAAGTTCCTCGGATTCCCTGGACGTGCCCCAACATCGACCACGATGAACCTTAGAGTTTCTGGGTAACCGAGGTAATTTCTCATCATGCGTAAAGTTCTAGTGGTTCTCCTAGCAGTAACGCTGCTGGGAGTTACTCCTGTCCATGCGCTTACGAAAGCTGGCGCTAAGTGCTCAAAGGCTGGTGCTACATCAACATCTGCAGGCAAGAAATACACCTGCATTAAGAGCGGTAAGAACCTTGTGTGGAATAAGGGTGTGACAGTGAAGAAAGCAGTTGTGGCAAAAAAGGCGGTATGCCCATCTAAGTCTTCTCAGGATATAGATCCTGGTATCACCCAATTCCGCGCCGACAATCTACTCACCATGAGTGAAGCAGATGCTGAAATGTGTGCCATGGAGCTTGATTGGCAGTTTCGGGTAGGTCAGCGTGATGATGAGATGTTTGCTGGCACACGTGATTATCGAACAGATCGTGTCACGGTTACTGTGATGAAGGGTCTTGTAACCAAAGTTTACCTGGGCTAGAGATTGAACCTTCTTAAAACATCATCACCACTTTGAGTCAGGGTTAAGGAACTATGAGCAAGAAGCTCCGCGCAATCATTGCTATTTCATTGTGGGCTCTTATTTCACCGATAGCACAGACAAGTGTTACTGCTGCAACACCACCTTCTTACTTCAACGATTGCGGTTATCCTGAATATAAACCTCAATCTTTGACCGAGTTCTGTGCAGATGCCGGAAATGGCGTCACGAAAATCAAGTGGAGCAGTTGGACTAGCACAAGGGCCGTGGGCACTGGTTCGTTCTATGTGAAGCTGTGCGATCCAAACTGTGCTGATGGGAAAGTTGTGTGGGCTAAGGCTAAAGTGGTTTTAAGTGGTGCGAAGTTCACACGTGGTAAGCGATATTTGATGAATGTGACGGTGTCATCGGTGAACGGTAAGCCACTGCCAGGGGAATCTAAATCAAAAACAATTAGTTGGGTAACGGATTATTGGATGGGGTAAGCCGCATTCAATTATCGAGCCATTATGCGAAGTAAACCCTTCTTCTTAATTCTAATTGCCGTATTTACCGCTGGGGTTTTGGTGCCTGCTCAAGGCGACCCACTTCAAAAATCATTGGTCATTATCGACACAGGCTTTGATACCTCCTTACCAATTATCAAAGATGCCGTTATTTATGAAAGCTGCATCATGTTCTGGTCAGGCTGTCCAAACGGGACAAGTTTTCAAGAGGGACCTGGGGCTTCGGCTCTGCCAACAAACATTTCAAACACCTCAAATATGAGCCATGGAACTCAAATGGCAAGCATTGCCATGAACGCTAACCCCGGGCAGAAAATAGTATTGATTCGCGTCGTCGCATATAACGCGAATGGTGACCGCATGCCTATTTCTGATAGCACTGTGGTCAAGGTTTTTAAGTGGATTGCCACTAAGCGCACAGAGCTAAACATTGGGGCGGTTGCCATGGCTCAGGGCTATCACCCAACTGCATCTGGCAAAAACTATTGTCCAAAAAATGTCGAAATGGAAAGGATTATTCTTGATCTGAAGATAGCCAATGTGCCGGTCTTTTTGCCGACTGGGAATGCAGCAGATAAGACAAGAATCGACTGGCCGGCTTGTATTCCTGCAGCAATAGCAATTGGTGCGATTAATAGCAAAGGCCAGATAGCTGACTACTCAAACTATGACCGCAACTTAGTCGATTTCTACACACCAGGAGATGCGCAAGCTCTCTTACCAGGAGGATCACCGTCATCTGCTGTTGGTACCTCAGTATCAACTCTTATCGCTGCAAGTTATTGGATGAATGTGGCTAGTTTGAAGCCAGAATTAACAGTGCCGGAGGTTTCTCAGCTCTTTAGAAATGCAGGCCGAATGATCTTTGATTCCAAGTTTCGATATGGCCGAGAGATGCAAATTAAAAGCTTTCAAAGAGGTTAAGTAATTGAATACATTGGTTAGACTTTAAGCATGCGAAACAGAGTCCTAGTTCTACTCACGGTGACTCTCGTTTCACTCTCGCTGCAATCAAATGCAACGGCTGCAGTTAAACCTGGTGCAACCTGTAGCAAACTTGGTCAAACAAGCACATCTTCAGGAATCAAGTACACATGCGTTAAATCAGGCAAGAAATTTGTGTGGAACAAGGGGATTGCCATTAAGAAATCTCTTCCAACTAGCTCTCCAACTCCTTCACCAACTAGCTCTCCAACTCCTTCACCAACTAGCTCTCCAACTAGCTCTCCAACTCCTTCACCTACGCCCACCCCAACAATTAATCGGAAAAATTGGGAATTCATCTATTTAAAGATTTGGGATGAGTTAGACAAGGCGCAAAATCAAGCTAGTTTTCCATTTGAATACAAATTAAGCCCAACAGTCAATCAGGAAAAAGCACGCGAAAGCATCGCCGCTTACGACAAAGCAATGAAATTGTGGATGGCTGTTCTTGATGGAGCAAAGGCAAGCCCAGTGACGTGGACCATCATGAGCGAGAAAGATTACGCCTGGTGGAAACAGGTTTCTGAGCAGCAAGAGGGTTACTCCAGCTCTGTCTGGAATCCAGTCACAAATATGTTAGGTCATTGTCAATTAAGACCAGATATTTTCTGTGGCTACGGAACTACATATAAGTCAAATACTCCTGACTACAAATTCTTGCAGTACAACGTAATCGGATCCCAGTACAACCAATCACCAAATGCCAATACGGTCAATCATGAGTCTGTTCACTTCTATCAACTAAGCGTCGTTCAGGGCTTCCCACAAGATTTGCCATGTTGGTATGTAGAGGGCCAAGCATCTCTCTACGGCGGTGCACTCGAATATAACCTTAATGATCAACGTAAAAGCTCGATTGCCCAACGAGATAGATTTAAGGGGATTGTTTTACAGTACCAACCCAATGCAAATTCTTACACCTCGCAGCAATGGTTAGAGGTACTGAAGAACATGTATGGCTCACATATTTCATGCAGTGGGCAACAAGATTACTTTAAATACGCCCTTGGCATGTTTGTTTGGGAGCACCTATATGACAAATTCGGCCCTGCGGTCATGCACAAAGTTCTCTTAGATTTTAAAGCAGGCAAGATGTTTACTCACGCCTCACAAGCGCAGTTGGGCTTGAGCGTTGACCAACTCAACGAACAGCTCGCCAAACATCTTGTTCATGTCTTTGCCGACGGTAATTAAGGCTTTAAAACAATACGAATCGGATTGCCGACTTTATTTGCCAGCTTATCCAATGCCTGCGCAGCATCTTCTAGCGCCATTACCTCGGTAACTGAGTGAGATAAGTCCAAGTTTCCTGCTCGCGCAAATTCAATAAGTTCTTTCACATGATGTTCTTCAGAGCCGTAATGGCCCATGATTTGGGTGCGCATATATGTAAAGGCCATGTCATTTGGAATGACAATTGGCTCGTTAGCGATGCCAACAATAACAAGGCGGCCTTGCTCACCTAATAGAGATAACGCTTGCTTTCGAACTGGGGTAACACCTGCAAAATCAAAGGCAGCGCTTAACCCGCGATGTTTTTTCAATTCAGGATCATCGGGTGAAAATGCAAAGTGTGCCCCGCGAGCCAAAGCGTTTGCACGAGCATCTTCTCGAGGATCAATAGCAATGATTGTGCTACAACCAACTATTTTTAGTAACTGCACAGCATGGATTCCTAATCCGCCAACACCAAATACAGCTGCAGTTTCACCAGCCTGCATCTTGGCTGTTGAGGAAATTGCAGCCCAGGGCGTTGAAACCGCATCAGGAATAATTGCAGCCTGCTCAAAGGGCAAGGAGTCTGGGATCTTTGCTACTAAATGCGCATTAGTAACAACGTATTCAGCCCAGCCACCGTTGTAATCAAAGCCCATAGTTGTTATTTGCTGGGCAGCGTTTCGCTCACCTGCGATAACAACAACTCGGTCGCCAATCGCACTGGTTGTTACCCCATCGCCAACTTGATCGACAACACCTGCAACTTCATGGCCCAAGGTCACATGATCGCCCTCTAAATACCCAGGAGATAAAATTCCTTCTAGTAGATGCACATCTGATAAACACACACCTGCTGCTGCCACCTTGATGCGCACTTGGCCCACACCTGCCTCAGGAGTTGGAATATCAACAACCTCAAAGGTTCTTGTTGACACAGTTATTTGTCCAGCTCTCATGCGATCTTTCCTTCTGCTCGGTTGATCAAAGTATTAACCGCATCACCAAAGCCAGCAAAGGCTGGATTAGTTGTTTGGCCAGCCTTATAGCGAGCCCAAATCTGCTGAATAATGACAGCTAATCGAAAGAGCCCAAAGACTTCATAGAAAGTAAAGTCATTGCACTTTCGCCCGCTTAACTCTAGATACCTAGCAACAAATTGCTCACGTGTTGGCATGCCAGGTAGGTGACTTGGTTGTCTGCGAAGGAATGCAAAGCCAGGTTCATCATCACGATCAACCCAATAGGCAAGGGCTGAACCTAAATCCATCAGAGGATCACCTACTGTTGCTAGCTCCCAATCAAGCACACCCGCAATACGTCCGTGCTCTAGATCAAACACAACATTATCAATACGCCAATCGCCATGAATGATGCAGGAGTCAACATCTTCTGGCTTATTAGCATCTAGCCAGGCCATCACCTTTTCACCATTTGGCACATCATCAGTTAAAGCATTGCGATAACGCTTTGACCAACCTTCAACTTGGCGAGCAACATAGCCTTGACCTTTGTTGAGTTCAGCCAAAATAGATGAATCAACGGCGTGGAGTTGAACTAATCCATTAATTAGTGAATCAGCCATCACTTCAATATCACTGGCAGTTATTTCTTGTGCGATATCTCGACGAAAGATCTGTCCGACAACTCTTTCCATGACATAGAAATCAGAGCCCATCACAGAATGGTCTTCACACAATGCAATCATCCCCGGCACTAAGGAATAGACAGGTTGTAATCTTGATTGAATTAAGAACTCACGTTTCATATCATGGGCTGAAACAGCCTTTGTGCCAACAGGTGGTCTGCGAAGTACTAATTCACGCCCTGGGTATTTCAGTAAATAAGTCAGATTGGATGCACCGCTTCGAAACTGCAGCACCTCGGGCAGTTCATCGATGTTGATATAGCTGCGCAGCCAGGCATGCATGGCTGCAACATCAAAGCGATCCTCCTCGCGGACCGCGGTTACATCACTCATGACAAATAAGGCTTTATTTCTAAACGGGCGATGTCACGAATATGAACCTCATCTGGACCATCGACAATGCGTAATGTGCGAATACCTGCATACAATGAAGCAAGCGGCGTATCTTGGCTCACACCTGCCCCGCCATAGCTTTGAATCGCATGATCAATAATTCGCTCTGCCATCTGGGGAACTGCCACCTTAATTGCAGCGATCTCTTTGCGAGCACCCTTTGCACCCACAGTGTCAATCATCCAGGCAGCCTTTAAGACAAGCAGGCGTGCTTGCTCAATATCTATACGGGCCTGTGCAATCCAATCCTGAATTACACCTTGTTGTACTAACGCTTTTCCAAATGTTTCGCGCCCAATAGATCGCTTAATCATCAATGACAAGGCACGCTCTGCCATCCCAATTGCTCTCATGCAGTGATGGATGCGTCCTGGACCAAGTCGGGCTTGGGCTAAGGCAAAGCCTTCACCCTCTGGTCCCAAAAGATTTGCAACAGGAACACGCACATTAGTAAATGACACTTCAGCATGACCATGTTGGTCCACATATCCAAAGACAGTTAAATTGCGCTCTACTTTCACGCCAGGGGTGTTCATAGGAACTAACACCATTGATTGTTGTTGATGTGCCTCAGCATCAGGATTTGTCTTTCCCATGACAATTAAGATCTGACAGCGCTCATCCATCGCACCAGTTGTCCACCACTTAGTGCCATTGATGACATAGTGATCACCATCTTTAACAATTGAGGTTCTGATGTTTCTGGCATCACTAGATGCCACATCAGGCTCAGTCATTGCAAAAGCTGATCTGATTCGACCATCTAACAACGGCTCAAGCCACATTTTCTTCTGCTCAGCTGTTGCAAACATGTCTAGTAACTCCATGTTGCCGGTATCAGGTGCTGCGCAGTTGATAGCTTCAGGTGCAAGTTCGGGGGACCAGCCAGTGATCTCAGCCAAGGTTGCATACTCTGTGACAGTTAATCCATGGTGGGGATCGTGGCTATGAGGTAAAAACAGATTCCATAAGCCTTGCGCTCTTGCCTTGGTCTTTAACTCTTCAACTATCGGCGGCAATCCATGAGGCTTTCCAGCAACTCGTAACTGCTCCCTTTGATGTTCATACACAGCCTCTGCGGGAAATACTTCCTTATCCATGAAGGCTTGCAGTTTGGCCGCATATTCGCTTGTCTTGGCGCTCAAGGTGAAGTCCATGCCTTAACCTTACGCACAGTTGCCCAATTTGAGGAGAGAGAAAATGAGTGTTCTTGACCGCTTTCGTTTAGATGGAAAGGTCGCAGTGGTTACGGGGGCCTCTTCAGGTCTTGGGGTTGCCTTTGCAAAGGCTTTGGCAGAGGCAGGAGCAGATGTTGTTCTAGGAGCAAGGCGCGTTGAACGCTTGGCAGATACTGGTGCATTAGTAACTGCAGCTGGCAGAAAGTTTGCATCTCTACAAACAGATGTAACACAGCCAGAACAGTGCGATGCACTGATTGCTCATGCCATTAAAGAGTTTGGTCGCGTGGACATCCTGGTTAACAACGCAGGTGTTGGCACAGCGGTCCCCGCCACGCATGAAACCCCAGAACAATTTAGATCAGTGCTAGATGTCAATCTTTTCGGTGCCTATTGGATGTCACAAGCATTTGCAAAGGCCAACAAAAACGGCGGAGCAATCGTTAACATCTCCAGCATCCTTGGTATCAAGCCGCAGGGATTGCCACAAGCTGCCTATGCCTCAAGTAAAGCTGGGTTGATTGGGTTAACCAGAGACTTAGCTGCGCAGTGGACGGGGCGCAAGAACATTAGAGTAAATGCGCTCGCACCAGGATTTTTTCCTTCTGAGATGAGTGATGAACTACCAGCAGATATGGTGAACATGATCAAGATGTTTGCACCAGCTGGTCGCCTCGGAGATCCAGAAGAGTTAGCAGCAACTCTTATCTGGTTAGTTAGTGATGCTTCTAGTTATGTCACAGGAATTACCGTGCCAGTTGATGGTGGATTGGTTATGCCTTAAAGATTAAGTAAGACAAAAGCCCCGCGGAAGTTATTCTGCGGGGCTTTTGCTGTGTAACTCAATTGGACCGAGAACACTGACTATGTGAGTTAAGTGTAACTCTCTTATCCACACATTTCGGATCTGACCCTTAAGTGCGATGAAAAGCTCCGTAAGTTCACTCTTGCGTGCCGCTGTAGCTCATCGGATAGAGCGGCACACTGACTATGTTGTAGGTAACGGGTTCAAATCCCGTCAGTGGCACGCACGTGAAGTGGCCCCGCAGTTCGTCGCGCGGGGCTACTTTTTTGTCAGTCACTCTAAGTAAACTAGTCACATGGCCATTCGCTTTCGACGATCTATGAAACTACTACCAGGTGTGCGCCTGAGCGTTAATAAGGACTCTGTTGGAATGTCATTTGGAGTTCCTGGTGCCCGTTACACAATAAATTCAAAAGGTCGACGCACCGTTTCAACAGGAATTCCTGGAACAGGTCTCTATAACGTGGAAACACTTAGCGGTGGCAGGGGAAAGAGTCGGGGGAGTACAACAAAGGCAGCTTCAGCTTCGGAAGAAAAGGTTATTCCTTACAACCCACCAACAAGTATGCAGCCTGGACTCTTTGCAAAGAAGGAAGAACGAGCGCTCTATGCATACCTGCGCGATATCTTTAAATGGAATGAAGCTGACACGCCAGATCAAGCAATAGAAAAAGCAAAGGCGCTAGAGGCAGAACATCCCAACCTTAAATGGAGTCTTGATCTGCTCAAGTTTCTCTACTGCGTTAAAGGTAGCTCCGTAGATGATTCGATGGCTTATCAGTGGGGCAAGGAGTTATGGAGTAATCGCCAGAGCGCCTTTAACGATAAATATGTAAGAAAGTACTTCCTAGGTATTACCCCACAGGTTCAAATCACTAACGGCATATTCACCGCATCCGTCTATAACGAACAAACCCTTGGTCATATCTTCACCGAATTACTCCAGCAGATGGGCAAGTTTGAAGAAGCCTTTGCAATCTTGCATGAGATGCAACCTGATCAATTAGTTGCTATCTCTATCGCTGATATCGAAATTGGAAAAAGAGACTATGACGGTGCGATTGAAACAACTGAAGATATTGAAAATGAGGACGATGCAACGGCCATGATGTTGATCCTGCGCGGAGTGGCATTTCGGGAAAAGGGATTAAATGATGGGGCACTTGAGTGCTTCAAACGTGCCTTGGCATCAAAAAAGCGTTCTGAGATCTTGCTCCATCGCGCACTCTTTGAAAGAGCTGAAACCTATGCACGATTAGGTAAGAAAGCTTTAGCAATTAAGGATCTAGAAAAGATCTTAGTTGATGACTCTGATTACCCAGCTGTGCAGGAAAAACTAGACACCCTTACTAATTAGTGTAATCCCACCAGGTCTTTTCACCATCAAACTCATACTGACATTCCAGAATCTTCGCACAGAAGGCATCAAGGGATCTAGCACCGTTGTATTGCTCAGTATCCATTCCCCACGTCACAACCCCCACTACAACTCCTTCGTTATCTATAAGCGGTCCACCGCTATTACCGTGTGAGATATTATTGGTAATCAAAATATCGTTATAGTAAACATTTAATACATTTCCAAATGCGACAGATCCGTCAAACCCGTCTGCACTTCCCAGAGCCATTACCCAGTAACCCGCCCATGGAATGTTCTCAGAAAGTTCAAGGGTGGGTAATTCTTTAGATGTTGCCATTACCGCTAGATCATTTTCTTCATCCCATTTGACTATCGTTGCTTTGATTTTCTCTTGGTACGGCAGATTAATTGTGACTGATCCTTCGACACCGATACAATCCTCAATGACGTGGTGATTTGTAATTAAGGTTGTCGGATAGTCTTCGGAGACATCGGTTTCCAAATCAATGGCCCAAGCCGTTCCTTGGGAGATGGATCCATCTTCAAGTTCGCAGACCACAGTTACCGTGGACGCCTGAGTTCTATCAACTAAATTCTGAATACTGCGTGGAGGCACAAATCCATCACCGGCTGGATCTTCATTTGCATATTGACCAGCTGGAGACCAGGTCAATAAGAAAGCACCTAAAGCAAATGGCGTTGCAATGATGGCTAGGAAGGCGACAAACTTGTTGGGATCTGTATCTCTCATGGGTGCAAGATTACGGAGGGTGACTGACAAATTACCGCAAGCACAAGTAAGGAAAGGACGGTTTGTTTCTCAGGATCTTCCATGGGCTGGAATTAACTGGTCACATATTTCCAGGCTTCACAGGCAGTCGGCGATTTAATGGCTAAAGCCACTGCGTACTGGTCCGTTCTCACCTTCGAGCAATACCCTTGCCTTATGAGAAAGTTGCTTGCCGGAGTAATTGCAGCAGCGCTCTGCCTTGTTGGCGCCCCAGCACTCGCTGCTGATCCAAGCGTCGCCGGAATTGTGCGAAGCGGAACTGGATCTGCAATTGCCGGAGTTGTTGTTAATGCAACTCAAAACGGATCAGCGGTTGCAACGACCACAACAGCTGCCGATGGGTATTACGAACTCTCTGTGCCAGATGGAACATATGTCTTAGAGTTCATTTCTCCATCTGCAAGTTACGCCTCGCTAGCAACATTGCCGGTAACACTTCCTCGCAATTGGCCACTCAATATTGTTTTAACTGCGCCAACTGTAGGAAAGATCTATTTAACGGGTCGTATCACAACAGATGATGGACGAGCAGCTGGAGTAGAGGGCAGACCACCTACTCCGTTTTTCGGTGGTGGTGGAAACCCTGCAGATTCAAATGGTTACTTTAAATTGTCAGCAATGGCAGGTGCGACTGCTGGTTGGGGTTTTTCTGGATCATCTAATTTTTCAAATGGAAGCAGATTAGGTTTCTATATTTCAGGTGGGCAAAACTTCACGTATAACCAAGATTCATACCTAGATGTCGTAGTTCCAACCTCTACTACTCGTATTCGTATTGTGGATCCCAGTGGTAATCCAATCCCAAATACTGAAGTGGCTGCCAATATTCGACTTGAAATTGGTGGGGCTGTGGATATGCAAAACGGCTCCAGTAGGTCAATGCCAGGAGGAACAGTCTCTCTTTTTCCTGGGTTAACTAATTACGGGGTTTCTTGGCAGTCGATAGGAAACAGTGATGCCAGCGGATCTGCCCTCTTATCTAGAGTGCGGATGACCTCTGGTTTGCAAGGTGTTGTCTCTGTTTACTTCTCATCTACTACAAAGTGGAAGCACATCATTACCCAAGTTGTTGATATTCCAGCAGATGGCGGTGACATCACTGTAGTTGCATCTCCAACCTCAAATGCCCGCGTTATCGGCACAGCAAAATTTGCAGATGGCACACCACTTACAGGTGGTTATGTGGGAACGGTTACTGGAGTGAACACAGGCTCATATGTAGCAGCTGATGGCTCATATGTCGCAACCCTGCCTAATGGAACTAACCTGAACTCTTTTTCTGTCAGCTTCTATCACCGGCCTGGAAATGATTATTTGGATTTTGGTTACTCAGGAACACGTTCAACTACGATTTTATATGGCGACTTCACGCAAAACATTGTGGTGCCAAATCCTGTTGCACAGCAAGTCACAGTGTTAGATCCAGCTGGATTGCCGATATCAAATGCAAAGGTCTGGATTACGGTGCGAAGCGGTGATGGTTATGCCACTCCAACCTATCCGCTTATCGCCGGACAAAGAGATATGTCACTTAGCTTTCAAGCCTGGAGCTTTACCGATGCAAGTGGTGTTGCCAATGTGAAGATTCCGCAATTAATCACACCAACATTATCAAGTATCTTGGTCGATCCACCAGCTGGGTCAGGGTTACTACCAATTACTAAAAAGTTAGAGGTTGGTGGAGGTCCACTAACAATCCAACTTGCACAAAGGTGGGTATCAGGCTCAGGAAGAATTACAACCTCTGATGGATTCCCTCTCTATGAGCCATATGTTTCACCAATGAGCCGGGCTAATGCTCTCGGAAACTTCTTAGGCTCGATCGGTCAAGGCTCAAAGTTTTCTTGGCAGATCTCACCGAGATATCAGGATTCCTTTACACCTGATCCACTAGTTGTGAATTTGGGATCAGATCCCAGCGACACGATCGTTGCAACAGATAGCTTTGTTCAAAACTTTGTAATCCCCATGAAGTATCACAAAGTAAAGATCGTAGATGCTGATGGCACACCCATTGCAAATGCCAAGCTTGTTTTAACTGTTGGCTCTGATGTTGAGTCATCAACTATTGATGTTGTCGTGGCTGCTAATTTGAAGCCATTTTCAGGTAGTTGGACCGCCCGGGCCGTCACTGATGCAAATGGTTGGGCAACGCTGCCTGGTGTTGCGATGTTGCTACCTGCCGAAGGCTCTTTAAATGTGACCCCAGATGCTAACTCCAGATATGTGCCACGAGTGGCCAAAATGATTGCTGGAAGTGATGCAAGCACCGTTGTTGTGCTTGCGATTAAACCCCCAGTTATTTCATCATTTTCTAAAACCATGCTCAAGCCTGGCGAGAAACTATCTGTTACTGGTCTTTACTTCTTAGGCGCAACCTCTGTGACCCTAGATGGCGTTTCAATGCCCTATGAAGTAATTGATGATACAAAAATTGAGATCACTATTTCTTCAAATGCCAGATCAGGTAGCGTGCAAATTAGAAATGGTGGAGGGATCAGTCCCCTAAGTAGCGCAATAAATATTGATACAACTCCATTTGCAATCACAACAACAGCGCTTTCTACTGGAGCTCAAAAAGTAACCTACTCACAGCAGCTAGTGGCTACTGGGGGAGTTGGAACACTTGTCTGGACTCGAACAGCCGGTGGTCTACCCAATGGTTTATCTCTATCTTCTGCTGGAGTTATTTCGGGAACAGCCCTGCAAGCAGGTAAGTGGAGCTTTACAGTTTCTGTCAAAGATGAAATAAATGAGATTCGCACACAGAACTTCACCATCGATGTCAATGCTGATCCCACTGCAATTCCAGGTGCTGTTGGTACAACAAGTGCTGTGGCAACGGGTAGTTCAATTAATATTTCTTGGAAACCAGCATTACTAGATAACGGCAACCCGATCTCTGGCCACCAGATTCAAACCTCAATAGATGGTGGAACCACCTGGAATATTGCTGTCGCAAATACTAATAGCCCAGCCCTGAGTGCTTCCTTTAAAGCAGTTGGTGGACAGAGATACTTTGTCCGAGTTGCTGCAATAAACGCTGCAGGTATTGGTCCATTTGAGATCTCAGCAGGCCCAGCAGTTGTCATGGTCGCACCTGGCATTGTTTCAAATGTCGTAATAACAACTGTGGGGGATAAGGGCAAAGCCACCTGGGATGCACCAGCTGAAGATGGTGGAAGTCCCGTTATTGATTACAGAATTCGAGTCTCCACAGACCTAGTGAGCTGGTCCACAGTCATTAGTCGCACAGGCAACACAAGCACAACTGCAACCTTTAATTTGCCAGATGCAAAGTCCTATTACGTGCAAGTTGCTGCAATTAATTCAATCAACATTGGACCATATAAGAACACAACAACCAGGATTCAGGTGTTACCAGTTGTGGTGGTAGCGCCAACTCCTACAGCGACACCAACGCCAACTCCGACAGCGACAGCGACCCCAACTCCGACAGCGACAGCGACCCCAACTCCGACAGCGACAGCGACCCCAACTCCTACACCGACGCCTACGCCAACTCCCACACCAACTCCAACGCCTACGCCAACGGCGACGGCTACACCAACAGCTACTGCGACACCTGAACCAGATCTCTATGCTGGACTTGAGCCAGTACTAAGTTCTGTAACTCGTACCAAAGATGGCTTTGTTTTCTACATTGATAACTGGAACTCTGCCTATACCTATCGAGCAACTAGCGCTTCTGGAGATGTAACACTCGGCAGAGGGCGATTAGGCAGAATGCCGGTGACTGTTACAGGGTTAGCACCAGGGGAAGCAGCAATTGTTGATATTGCAGTATCTAGAACTGGCTACATCACCGAAACTGTCAGTAAGCGCGGTGTTGCAAAAATAGCATTTGGTTTAACAACTAGATTTGGAACCCCAACATATAAATCCAGCACGAGTTTTACGGTAAAGATTTCAAATTATGATCCAAATTATGAGTACGACATAACGAGTAACTACGGCACCTTAAGTATCGGCACTCCCGTGGGATCAACGCTCACATTGACTGTGACAGGCTTGAACTCAAAGACGCTGCGTAATACAAAGATCTCAGTAACAACCTCAAGAACTGGGTATGCCTCAGTTACTTCAACGTTTATCAGTTAATGAGGACCGTGGATTTCTCTTTAATCTAGTTATTACTAGGAGTTACAGAACTTGAGATAGCCTTTCCCGTCATCATCAGTCCATTTGCCCACGAGTGCCTCAAGTTTTTCCACATCTGCTAGGAATTTTCCTGAGACAACATAGTAATTAGCTGCAGCAGTTGGATCATTCTTATCATTTGGCCCTATGCCATTATTGTAAAAGTCTGCTAGGTCTTGGAAAGAGACAGAATCATTACCTGTTGCCTTCGTTATTTCGCACACGCTCGCCTTTAGTTCAGCAATTCGTGCTTCTTTAGCTTTATCAGCTGCTGAAGGGGCACTTGAGCATCCTGATAGCAAGAGAACAATTCCTATTGATAGCGCAAACAAGCTCTTTATCTTCACAGTCTTCTCCCCTTTGATTTCAACTAAATACAATCTACTTCAGTGAACGTGGTGCTCGTATTTGATACATCGTGTGAGTATTGAAGTTTCATTCTCACAATTTCTCCTGCGCCGATTCCACTAGCCGAATCACTTGCATTGTCATAAACGACTCCATTTTTTCCAGAATTTCCTGAGATATAAACGCTGGAACAGTACTTACTAGATACAAAATCAAAAGTGAAGCAACGCCCATAAGAGGAACACTCTCCATTATTTGACCTGTAGGCAGCAAATGGATTCTCGCTAAATTTCGTGAAGCCAGATGGAACCCAAGACATGTCATTCACGGCCGCTTGATAGGCCTCTAACTCAGCTTGTTCTGCAGCAGCTCTTGCTTCTGCAATTGCAGCGAGTCTATTGTTCTCCTTGACTTGAGAATACTTATTGAAGCCCAGTGAGCCACCAGTTACTAGGAGAACTGCGATGATTGCGATAGCCACTACTTTTCGTTGCTTAAGAAAATTTGGAGCAAGGCTACTCAATTGATTGAGCGGGTCAGTTTTTGGAGCTACAGATTCTGGATTCTCTTCAGAGACCGCAGGCAAATCTTTTCCGCAAAAACGACACAGTTTGGCTAGGTCTTTAATTTCCTCGGCGCAGAATGGGCAAATCACGGCAGTCTCTCCCAACGCTCTCACACGGGTAGGTATACCCAACCTCGAATAAGGGAAATTTAACTCATAACCTTGCAACTGAACAGAGTATGGCTCGAAGTGTTACGGAATGTTCACATTCGAATTAAAGGAGCCAGCCACCTTCATCTGCTGGCGCAGGCCCAATAGAGCATTTTGGGCGTGTTGTCCAATGCATGGAGCCTGCATGAGAGGACGATTGAGCCAATAGATCTTTACTACTTCAACGGAGAGGCAGAACAATGGATCAAAATCTCAATGCAAAGAGAGTTCACAACACAGAGCTTGGCTTTAACGCAACCCGTATGGTCTTTATCTTTGGCAACTTAGCAACTCTTGCCATGATCACCTTTGGTGATCTAACTAGTGACTCACTCAAGCTAGCTCTATCTGCAATTGTGATCATCATTAACATTGCAAGCGTGCTCTCATTTGACACAGAACTTAAGCAGTTTCAAGCAATCGGGCAAGACACAAATGAAGAGAACTCAAACTATGCCAAGGCTGGCGCGAAGAACCCTTGGGGAGCATTTAGAGTCTTTTGTGTGCTGATCTGTGTTGTTGCAGCGGTAACTCAGTGGATGGCAATTAATGCATAGCTTGGCAATGTGGATGAAGGCAAGTGCCAAGGTTGGATCAGTTTTCCTGGCTTTGGCCTTGCTTACTGCATCCTGTAGTTCAACGGATCCACAAGCACGACTTGCTGAACTGACCGATCGCGTGTGTAAAGTTATGGAACCTATTGGCTATGACTTCACCGATGCCACCATTCAAGCCTTGGATGAATCTGTTCAACGCCAACTACTTGCCGATATCGCTGAAATAGAGGAGATCTCACCGACACTAATGAACCTGCCACTAGAAACTTTATGTAACTAGGGTTTATTCTGGTGAATACAGTTCAGATGTATTACTAGAAAGCGAGGTCAGATATGCCATTTTGTACTAAGTGCGGTGATGAACTAGGTGCTGACTTTGCATTTTGCCCTAAATGCGGGGCAGCTACGAGTAATCAGGCTGTTGATACATTTGCAGAGGACGACAGCATCTTCAAAAATAAAGTCTCATGCCGAGTAGCTCTTGGCACGGCAGAAAAGAGCAAGGAGTATTCCGCGCTCTCAATTCGCCCCTATTTTCTTGATTTACTCAAAGAGGACGCCTTAGGCGGGATACTGCTTGGTGTAACCCCACCAAGCAATAAGGGCGAGGTTGGCCATTTCGGAAATGGCTTAATGGATGTGCTGCTGACACAAAACTTCATTGCTATTGCCAGTAAGCATGGTGGCCCAGGTGATAACAAAGTCGTTGGGTTTAAGAAGAGTTCTGGAAATGCATGGGGAATCATCTTTCCGATTTCAGAGTTAAGTGGCGTTACGTTAAATAAGTGCAAATGGACAATGAACTTTTCTAATGGAAATGTCCAAGAAACTGAGTATTGGTATTTAGTGATAAAGCTAAAGAACCCAGTTATGCCCACAGGAAGTTCTGGGTGGTGGCCGTTAGATCTATCAGCCCATCCTGATCGCAAATCCTTTAGGTATGGATATAACGCTGAAATGAATCCATGCCCCAAAGCGTTGTGGCAACCCAAAGAGCGTTCGATCTATCCTGATGCTGGACAAGGCACTTGGTATATAGGACTTCCTTTTGATGACAACTGTGACTTTTCTGCCAGAAAGAAACTAGTCACCGCATTAGGTAGGCAGATTAGCCACTATCCAAACTTTAAAATCGAAGAGAGCACTGTGATCACTTCTAATACTCATCATCAATTGGTCGGGCCTAAAACTACCAGCCAAGGCTTCGCATTCTCATTTTTTGAAATGGGCTAAACCTTTATTTGCTGTGTTTTTCAGGGTGACAGGCAATCTTTACTTCACCATTGTCAATACTCATCGATATTGTTTTGATCTCTCGAGAAATAAACAGGCCCATTCGTAGCTGTCTATAATTTGTGTTTTCGGGTGTACGAGTTATGACCTTAGCCTTATGTAGCTCTGGAATAATTTGATTCCAATCCCACCCCGGAAAGTTTTCCTTGAAAAACTCTTTGTAGTAGCCGCCCAATACAGGTATCCAGTGCGCATACCCAGTTAATGTCCGCAAAGTGGCGATGTCCAAAGAGAGCGGGCGGGTCAGGCCTGCACTCTCGGACTCAGAGTTATTTGGCATGGGCCTGATCAAAGACGGGTGTTGTGTGTTGCATTGACATAAGTAACCAACCCAAACTGGGCTCTTATGTAAAAAGAGACCCGCTACTTCTGGCGGTGTCTTTCATCGCCAGCAGGTCTTCCTTCAGACCACCGTGCGCGAGTTGCGCGGTTGGTACTAAGCAAGCCGAAGGGCTTAACGCTTAGATTCATTGACCTAGGTAAAAGATAGCAGGCAACTCTGACAAGTCATATGTAGATTGTGGCGCTGCGTCAGTTCGCTCTAAACGGCAACCAGATTTTGCGTGAGGTACTCTAAAGATATGAGCCGTTGGCAAGATGATGTAACCGCTGAAGAGTGGGAGTCCTGGCAGCGCATTGCCCAAAACGCCTCTCGCGGCCGAAATCGCAGCAGCTATAACAGCTCTCAAGATCTTGCTTCAAATGTTATGGAGAAGCTTGTAAAGGCAGCGAATCGTCCTGAAAATGTAGAGGCTTGGATTAGGCGTGTTACAACAACTACCTACATAGATATGTGGCGAGCCCGTTCTAAATTGCAAAAAGTTGATATCGATGACTTTCAGGTCATGCAAGATGAACAGTTCTTACGGGCAGTATCTGAAACCATGATGGGGCCAAAGACTGCCTACATGCTTCAAGAGTCGGTGAACGAGATTCTTGGTTTCTTATCTGAAAGGAACCAAAAACTGGTATTAATGAAGGCGGCAGGCTTTACGACCACAGAAATAGCAGAGGATCTGGCATACGGGAGCCCACAGGCAGTTTCTAATCAGCTGCGCCGGATTCAAGATGAGATCAAAGAGCGCTTCGAAGGCTTGACCCGCTAACACCATCGGATTTGTCAGTGGTGCCCGCTACTTTGGGTATATGACAGTGATACGCCGCCTCCTCGCACGTGAGATCGGTCCTGCCTTCTAACAGTTAGCTCTGCCCGCACACGCTGGGGCCAGATGCTCGGAGTCCGAGCATAAATACTTTTGCAATCTTGATTACTTTGCCCCCTCCAAATACGTCTTACATATTAGAGGCCCAAAAAACCTGAACTTCTAACGAAAGGAAACGCAATGAACGTAAAAGCAATACTCGATATCGACCTTGTAGCACTGGAGTCAATAGAGAAGGTTACCATGATGCTAGATATGACCGCACCGATTACCGATGCGGCAAAGTCTCGTCCCGGACAAGCTGTTGAAGTTGTCCTAGACCGCAGCGGATCTATGTCTGGTGCGGTATTTGAATCAGCAAAGGAATCCATCCTGAAGTTGATCGATCGTCTAGCACCGCAAGACTCATTTGGTTTGGTTGCATTTGATGACCAAGCACTGATCGTTGCGCCAATGCGCACCATGGCAGATCACGAGATGCCAGCACTGAGAAAAGCTGTGCGTGAGATGCAAACAGGCGGTAGCACAGATATCTCTGCCGGCTACACCATGGGACTGCGCGAACTATCTCGCGTTGCAACAGATGCCGGTGCAACCCTACTTCTGATCTCTGACGGTCATGCAAACGCTGGAGAACAAGATCCAGCTGTCTTGGCACAGATTGCAACAACGCATGCAACTAATAAAGTCACAACTTCTACCATCGGCCTTGGCACAGGCTATGACGAGAAGATCCTGGAAGCTATGGCACAAGGTGGCAATGGTGCACATCGCTTTGCCTACACAATCGATGAAGCAATCGGTGCCATAGCAGCAGAGGTTGATGACCTACTTGAAAAGTCAGTTGTTAACGCAGTCATGCGCTTCACGCCATCTCCACTACTCACAACCAACCCACGCATCGAGATCTTGCAGCGTTTGCCGCACTTCAAAGAGGGCGACACATACGTGGTCCAGCTCGGTGATCTCTATGCGGGGGAGAACCGCCGCTTTGTGATCGACATCGAAGTACCAGGCATGCCAGCACTTGGTCTTGCAACCATTGCTGACCTCACTCTGGAGTACCTAGATGTGGCAAAGATGCAGGAAATTAGTGTCTCTATGCCGATCCAGGTCAACGTTGTTCCAGATGATGTTGCCAAGGGCCGTTTGGCAGATCCTGTTGTGCGAGCAGAGCGTTTGATCCTGACTGCGCAAACTGAAAAGGCAACAGCTATTGATGAGCTGCGCAATGGCAACAACGCCCAAGCCTCATCACGTTTGAAATCAACTGCAGAGAAGTTGCGCCGTGAGGCCAGCACCATCCGCGTCACAGATGAGCGCACCGCAGAATCACTGCAGATTATTACCTCTGAGGCAGATGAGATGGATGCACTTGCAAAGTCAGCAGAGTTTGATGACATCGCGTATTCATCAAAGCGCATCAGCGAAAACTTCTCTGAAAAATCCCGCGCTCGCAAGATGCGCAACCGGGATGAGAATCCAAAAACCCAAGATGACTACCTCAACTAAGGAGAATGCAATGACACTTAATACCAATCACTACCCAGCGGCTCTCTTCTCAGAGATCCTTCCTAACTTATTTCAAGGTGGCACAGATGACAACGACGTCATCCATGTCGCTCACGCAAGAAACAAGCGTCGCAGTGACATGCCATTTGACTCCATTGTCACCATGTATGCCTGGGCAAGGCCTGCTGATTGGAATGTGCAGGAACTGCGTTATGGAATCCCTGACAATCTCATCTCCGATATCGATCTGGACCGATTGCGCAAAGCTGTCGATTTTGCTCACCAGCAATGGAAATCCGGTGATCGTGTTCTGATCCGCTGCCAAGCAGGCCTGAACCGTTCCGGGCTTGTCACAGCACTTGTCCTGATCAAAGAGGGCTATAGCCCAGATCAAGCAATTGATCTGATCCGCGCTAACCGCGGAGAAGATGCACTGTGTAACTCCCACTTTGAGCAGTGGCTACTCACAAGTGCAGCTTCATTTATCAATCCACCTTCTTCACTATCAGCCTAAGGAGTACCTCATGAGCAAGAAAGTCACACTGGTTCATTCACCTGAGTACGCCAACTGGTTTTTCTCAGATGATCACCCAACCCAGGGGCGTCGCTTTATCAACGGCTATAACTTAATAGTTAGTGATCAGCGCATCCTGGAACCGCGTCTTGCCACAACGTCAGAGCTAGCAAGAGTCCATAGTGTTGGCTATATCAATGAGGTCACTAGTGAGCACAGAAGTTCAGAGTGGAGCGGAGCGCGCGAAGACCTCGCGCGCTTTGCCACACTCTTTGCTGGTGGCACATTGGTAGCACTTGATGCTTTGCTGAATAAAGAAGCAGATGTTGCAATCCATCTACCTGCTGCAAAGCACCATGCCCAATACGACCACTCATCTGGTTTCTGCGTATTTAATGATTTTGCATTAGCTGCAGATATTGCAACTAAAGATCATGGCTTAAAAGTGGCCATCATTGATATCGATGCCCATCACGGAGATGGCGTAGAAAACCTCACCCGTGAAAATCCAAATGTCTTAACATTTTCTATTCATGAGCAAGGAATCTTTCCTGGCACAGGCAACGCTGATGAGCCAGAAAAGAATGTTTTTAACTTCCCGTTGAGTGATGCAACTACAGGGTTAGGCGATAGCGCACTGTTGGCAGGTATTAATAGATTCATTCCTATTGCACAAGAGTTTGCACCTGACCTTCTCTTTATAACATCAGGTGCTGATGGTCTAGCTGATGATCCACTGACTAATTTGCAATACACCGTTGAAGGATATGCAGCGGCTGCACGAGAACTGGCAAAGGCGTTTGCTTACATTCCAAAGTTAATGGGTGGGGCAGGTGGGTACTTGCCTGACACTGGCACGCCTGAGGTGTGGGCGGCGGTTGCAGGGGAGATATCTAGGTAACCAAGTGGTTGAGAGAAATGATGTGTACAGGGGACTGGGCTAGAATTAAGGTTGAAACGATTAGAAACTAGGAGAATATGAAAAGTTCTACAGGTCTTAGAACTAGAATTAAAAATCTAGTCATGAAGTCTCCGCAAAAATCGATGTCGGTAAGTCAATTGCAAATAGCTATTTCACCAAGTATACCTGGAATTACTAAACTCAAAATAAGAGCTGCTATTACAGAGATGATTGAGATAAACGCTTCGCAAAAAAAAGCGGGTAAGTCAATGCAGTACAAGATTACAATGAATAGAGGCGGCAATAGCATTAGATATACCCACGGCGGAGAAACCACAAAAAAAGGTACGGGTCCTTACCGAGATATTGCCAGAGTAATTGACGGAGATTCACAAGCGGCTACTAAAATATTTGGTGCACCACATTTAAATTCTTATGACGTACATGCAGGAAAAAGTGTGCGAGGTGAGTGGGGAAGACCAGATATGATTGTGACTCTCTTTAGAGGAATCGGCAGTTCAAAACCATTCGAAATCCACGCTATCGAATTTGAGCGCAGGGGTGGATTTTCTGCATCTAACGTTTCACAAGCATATTTCGGGGGTGGCGGCGCAGATAAATGTTGGCTTTTGTTTGATTACAGAGATTGGCCTTTGAATTCTGCCCAAAGAGATGCAAATCCAAATGCCGAAAGAGTGAAGAAATTCGCAGAAAAGCTGGGGGTGGGTCTAATATATTTTAGGACACTCTCACATGGTGGAACCTGGCACGTACTTCTACAGGCTAAACGACAGCCTATAAATAAGAAGGATAGAGAGTCACTCAGAAGTTTATTTGAGGGTGAGGAAAACGAAAGAAAAAAGTTGTCAAAAAAGCTGAATGTCAAACAATGAATTTGGAGACGCTAGTTTAATTATTTCGAGTCAATTAAATAATGACTTGAAGTATTGCTGAGTTTCTTCGTCTACAGAGAAAATCACGGTGCCGACTAACCCTCGCGTAAGGAGCACTTTGTAAGTGTTTTTTACCAGCGTTTCAAAGTGTTCGGGAGCGATGCCCCTCATTGCCGGATCTTTACTACCACTTCGTTCAGCAACCCATATTCCGGACCGCCAAACCAAATCTGGACCAAAAATTACCGCATTCCAGTCATACTCAAAACCTTGCGCTGTATACACGCAACCTATTTGATCAAAGCCTTTTGGATCGATTGCCCATAATTCTCCAGATAGGTATCCACCCACACCACGGTCACCTTTTACGTTCCAAGGTTTTGACCAGTTTCCAATTTTCACGTCATTTGGAAGAGTGCCATCTTCATTTGGGTCATTCCAAGTCCAGCAATAACCCGCAGTTATGCGTGACTTGTAACCCTCACTTTCAAACTGCTTAAGTTTTGATTCTATCTTTTCAGGGGAGTCTGCCACCAGCACATTGAAATTCGGATCTTTAGTCCAAGTGATTTTCTCCGAACTATCCAAATTTAGAAATCCATTTAACCAAGTTTCATAAAGTCTAGAACCACCACATCGAAATTGACCATCTAAATCAACTCTAATAACCTTAAGTCCCAATTCTCTAGCTTCTTCTTCGATGTAATCCGGCGTTCCCGTCTCACCCTTTCGCACTACCTGATTACTATCGAGCAGAAAGACTGGTACGCGGGCAACATTTAACAATTCATGTAGTTGCGGTGTCCCAGTCCGTAGATCAGCTTTTGTGTAGCGGTTTGCGCTTGTTTCTCGAATGCGATGTGCTTCGTCACAAATTATGACGTCAAGTGAGTTGCGCTCAGCCGACATAAAGGAATTAAAGTAAGAAAATAATTTTTGTACTTGAGGCGATCGTGCCCCTGCAATTTTTCTTAATGAGTTCCGAAACGCCTTCGATCCAGTCGCATGAAGTGTGGTTTTCCCACGCCTAGATAATTCACCCAGTAGGGATAAGGCAATCACACTCTTTCCCGTGCCGGGTCCGCCAGTGATTATCACAGCGGTTTTCGTATTGGAAGTCTCGGCATCACGCAGCGCCTTCATCACCATGGAATATGCAATTTGTTGCTCATCAAGAAGTCTAAACTGTTCACGATTCTTTACTTCTTCTGCAGCAAGTTGCATCAATTGTTTTGTCGGGGCAATTTTTGAATTTAGAAAATCATCCGTAATCTGATCGGAAAATTTAGATGAAATCCGAGCTGTGAGAAATTCTTTTAATTTACTTTTCTGGTTCCCTGTAAATAGCATTCCATGACTGGTTGGCTGAATTAAATCAAGAGCTGAATTATTTGTACCCATCCAATTATGCAGGTACGCGATCCCAAAGAGATTAGTATTTTGATCTGAGGCGTATCTGTTGAAGTCATTCAGGTATTCGCAATATCGACTCACTTGGACAGCTGGATGTAAAATTGGCTTGTTGCCGTATGAATCGATCCTTAGTGAGTCCAAAGCGCCTTCGATTAAGCTTGCGTTTGTCCATTGTTTTAGTTCTATAACAATGATGGTTGGACTTTCATTATTAGGACTACTCCCTAGTGCAATAACATCAATTCTTTTGCTTGAATATGGTAATTGGTACTCAACCAGAAGGTTCACATCGCCTAATCCACATTGGATGAAGAGCTCAGAGATTTCGACGAGTGAGTTCTCCCAGGATCTTTTCTCTGCCGGATTCGGTGAATTACCCATCTGAAACAACATTTGGGCTGCAAGTTTTTCAACTAGGACTTTTGAGAGAGCCATTTCCTTCACTCTATTAGCAGTTTCTCTAAGTAGCGCAGACACTTAACCCCCAGGCAGCACGAAACTCGTGCGGGTGGAGACATATCGCGAAGAAGAAGTCTGGCGGGCCGCTTATTGGGTAAAACTCTAATCCTTTTGCCACGAAAAGGCGTGAAGTTAAGTGCAGACACGGTAGAAATAGCACATGGATGACATTCAACGATTAGCCTGGGAAATAAAGAAGTTCGCTGTTGCCCGAGATTGGGAGCAGTTCCACACGCCGAAGAACCTATCCATGGCAGTTGCCGGCGAGGCAGGGGAACTTGTTGCAGAGTTTCAATGGCTAACAGCAGAGCAATCGACGCGTTCAAATATGTCTCAAGACAAACTAAAGGATGTTGAATTAGAGATCGCAGATGTTGCTATTTACTTAATTCGTTTGGCGGATGTGCTTGGCGTAGATATTTCAGAGGTTGTTAGAAAAAAGCTGGCAATCAACGAGTCTCGCTTTTAGGCACCCTTCAGAAGGAAGCCATTCTTATGAAATCTTCTTCATCGATAATTGATATTGGCTGACCAGCCTGCTGTAACTTTTCGGTATCCAAAAGCTTTCGCGTCTTTTTACCATTCTCAAAGTCAATAAAGTCACTTATTCCAACCACCAGGTACCCAGTCTTTTTGGTTACTGAAGATGTCACCGCTGCTCCATTGTTCACTGCTAATTGAATTGCTTCTTTTCTGCCCATTGATGTGAGCTCACCTGTAAAAACAACATATTGACCATAAAGATCACTGCCTGCATTTATTTCACGATCTGGTGCTACATCTTTTGACGATGCTGACTTTGGATTATAGGGCCCATGCGAATATGTACTCCCGTAATTCTTGAAATCCGACATGGTTTTCACACCTGATGCATTTAGCAAGCCAAGTTTGTATCCATACTCTGCCGCAACTTCGGTTAAAGTCGATTTGTTCAAGTCCTTTATTTGGCGTAGTGCAATTCTTGCGCAAGCTTCGGCATCCGAGGATGCCACATGATGATCTAATTCGATATCAAATATCTTTGATAATGTACTCAATTTATGATTTATTAAGTTAGGCCACAATTTCTTGGCGATAGTTAGAGTGTCAAAGAACGCAATGTCGCCTATGTTGATACCGTAATGAAGGAATAAATCTTGCGTGACACGTATGTCGAATCCGGAGTAATGGCATACAAAAGGAAGCTTGTAACCTGGATTTATCGCTTCGATTTCTTTCCAAATATTGTCGAATCCTTGTGAGCTCTTTACATCCTTTGATTGAATCCCATGAATCATGATATTAAACGGATCAAACTCTCCAAATTCTGCTGGCGGTTTAATCAAGTGTTGAAATGTTTTGACAACTAACCCGTTTTCGACATGAGAGATTCCAACAGAACACGCACTGCGCCTGTCACCATTAGCGGTTTCATAATCAATTGCTATAAAACTGTCCATAATGAGAATCTAGAGCAATATGAATTGTTTATCTACAACCCAATAAAAACTCTCCCCATCCCTTTCCAAAATCCCATACTCGATCATGTGACGCCTGATAGCTGCGGTGTCATCGAGGTACTTGGCGATGGTTGCATTGATTTCCTTCTCGGGATACTTGGTGGTGGGGGATAGATCTTGGGCAATGCGGTGCAGGACTGCGATCTTCTTGGCAGACTTAACTGGGATAGAAATTAAGGTGCCATCGGAGGGAGAGAACTGGCCCATTTCAACGTTTGCATTATCCACGGGAGCGAAGTCCAACCAGCCAAGTTACTCAAAATGGCTAAAAAGCGGGAGCAAGGAAGTTGCGCAGCGTAACTAAGGCCTCGAAATTGTCACTCTCCGTAGTTAGGATTCCTCTATGACCACGTGGATGATCAGGGCTGGCGAAGGCGAAAGGTGGCTTGACCAGTTTATTGACAACAATCTGGTTGCAGCTGGCTGGGCACAAATTCGCAAATCCACAAAAGAACCTCTTGCAGGAAAAACACATCAAGAGATTTATGACATTTGCGCGGCCACTTTTAAGGGCAGTGGCCAAACCACAGGGGCTCACGCTTCTCAGCTATTTGCATTCTTCAACCGAATTAAGGGTGGCGATTTTGTAATTGTGCCAAGTGATTCTGGAAAGAGCATCAGCGTTGGATTGATTAGATCTGAAGCTATAGAACAACCAGAAATTTCTGATTCTTTTGTTGCAATTAGAAATATTCTCTGGCTCACACGTAAGAGCCCCATATCTGCCTTACCAAATGACCTCATCGCCTTCCTGGGTTCTCCAAAGACTGTAGTTAAAACAAAGTTAAGCCAGAAGAATGTAATTGACTTCGTGCAATCTGTGGTTGGTATTAATTATTGGTTCCACTTAATGGAACTTGGCGTGCAAACTTGGGTATTTCAATCTAGCCCCGAACGGTGGAATCCTGAACCAGCTTTGAAGATCGGTTACTCAGAGTCGTGGGCCATAAATCAAGGTTTTAAGGAAATAATGTGCGGTGACACAATTATATTTAGAGAAGGTGGTGCGAATTCTGGGCTGTATTCCATAGGTCACCTAACCTCTGATGTTAGAGACGTAGCAAATGAATATGGTCAAAGAACAGCTTCGGTTGCTTATGACTTCGAAATTGTTCCAAGATTGAGCAAGGCCGAAGTTTCCGCAGACATAGATCTGCAAAGAATTGCGACAATAACCGGCCAGCAGTTTACAAACCGAAAGTTGGAGCATTCTGATGCGGCGCTAATTCTAAATTATGTTATCCCACGTCTGCAGGAAGTAGTCCCGAGGCCCAAGAGTGATGTTAACTATTGGTGGTGCAATGTTGGAGTCACGAAGACACCTGCAATTGCAACTGGAAAATTATGGGCTCATGCCGCCTCATCAAATGGAAGAGTTCTCAAGCATCACACAGATGTTAAGCAGATACAAATAGGCGACATTGTCTTACTTTATGCGGATAAGAAGATTGTCGCCATGGGACCTTGCATCGAGGAAAGCATTGATGCAACTCGTCCATCGGAGTACCCAGAAAAAATCTCTTCTCCAGAAGATGATGCCGGCGTTGCCGGCTTTTTGGTAAGAGGAGAATTTGAGGAATTTGACGTACCTATTGCCTTTGAAGCGGTGGTGGAGGATCTCAAGAATCTAGTTGACGATAAAGGACCGCTTGCTAGCAACAATGCAATAAAGATGGGCTATTTGTATCCGTTAAGTAAAGAGTTTGGGGAGAAGTTTATGGAAGATCATGGAACAACCGACAAGTCCGTTAAGGATGGCGTAACCCAACTTCCAACTGCGCCAGGTGCAGCAAACTCATCGGCATTAGCCGAACAGCTCCATTTAACGCCTGAATGGGTATCCGAAGTTCTCGGACTCATTGAGCAATCAAAGCAAGTAATCTTTTATGGTCCTCCAGGCACTGGTAAAACTTTCGTAATCAAGGCTCTAGCAAATGCAATTACCAATCCAGATAACGTGCAGTTGATCCAATTCCATCCATCATTTTCTTATGAAGATTTTTTCGAGGGCTACCGCCCAAAGATCAGCGCCGACGAAAAGTCAATGCTTTTTGAAAAGTCCCCAGGCCCTCTTCGCCGTATGGCGGAGAAAGCTTTGGCTAATCCAGATGAAAAATTTGTATTGATTATTGACGAGATAAACCGTGGAAATTTGGCGAAAGTTTTCGGTGAACTCTATTTTCTTCTTGAATATAGAGAAGAATCTGTTGAGCTAATGTATTCCACCGGAGAGAAGTTCAAACTCCCTGAGAATCTATTGTTACTCGGAACCATGAATACTGCTGACAAGTCAATCGCTAATTTAGATAGTGCGATTCGACGCCGTTTCCAGTTTGTATCACTGATTCCGACGGAGAGCCCTTGCGATCAGATCTTGTCAAAGTGGCTAGCCAAGAATGGTTTACCTAAAACTTCGTCCACAATACTCACAAAGTTAAATGCCAAGCTTGCAGATCACAATCTCGCAATTGGCCCAGCTTACTTTATGAAATCAAAAACTCAATCTGATGCGGATTTATCCAAAATTTGGAGATACTCAATTCTGCCACTTCTAGAGGATCATTTCTATGGCCAATGGGACACTCGCAAATCAGAGTTTAAGCTAGAGGATTTTAAGTAGCATCGATGAAGCAATCGATTGTTGAAAATCGGCTGAAATTGATTGAGCTTGATGAATATGAAGAAAAGCTCTTACCTAAGGTATCTAAAGAGGTTGCCGCTGCGATAAACGAAACAGGGTTCATTACAGTGGAACCTACTTTTGGCGAAGATTCAATTTTTAGGGCAGATAGCAAGATTGGCATTGTTCGGGTCGGCGATATCCAAATCAAAGTGATGCCAAAATTCCCAGTGAATAATCTCTTCTATCTACTTGGATTACACGACGGAATCAATTTTGAGTCTGATTCGGTCAATATCGAAGAATCGCGTGATATCACTGACCTTATATTTGAAAGCTTTCTCCGAAACGTTTTAGCTTCAACTGCGCGAGGTCTCTTGACTGGCTACAGGCGAGTGGAGGAAACGTCAAAAGTCTTGCATGGAAGAGTTTTGATTGGAGAACAACTTAAGAAGCGTCAGGGTCATATGTATCCAGTTGAAGTTGCCTTTGATGAATTTACGGACAACATCCCGGAAAATATTGAATTAAACATGGCCATAAGTAAGGCCATGAAATTTGGCAATTTGACGCCTACGCAACACCGAGACTTCAGGCATCTTTCTAGGAGATTTTCCGAAATTGACACATCAAAATCAAATCTTCATTGGACCAAAAGTCGACACAATTCTCATTATTGGAACTCTCTAGTTTTGGCTGACTTAATCAACAGTGGTAAGGGTTTTTATGAGGAACTTGGGGGCGTTGCGGTCAGCGGTTTCACGGTTGATATGTATCGCGTGTTTGAAAAATTCTTGCTACGCGAACTTAAGATGAGACTTGAAAGTCACGGAGGGGTGGTTGAATCAAAGTATCTCCATCTGGATGAAGAGAATCGCCAAAGAGCACAGGTTGACATTATGTGGCGCAGAGATGGTCAAATAAAATTCATTGCTGATGCCAAATACAAGGATCCAGCAACAAATTGGGAGTCAGCGCTGTATCAAGTCAATACTTATGCAACGGCATTCTCATTGGATTCAATTCATTTGATATATGCACTACCTGTTGATGAAGCACCCTTGAGACTCAAAGGCAACGGGCCTCTCGTTTATCGGCATGGAGTAGATCTTTCATTGGATATAAGTGCGATTAGAATGGAAATCGATCAATTGTCAGCGACGTTTTTAGAAAAGATTCATTAAGGCATTGGGTACCGATGTTTATGAATTAACAAAAACCCAATACACACTCTCCCCATCCCTCTCCAAGATCCCATACTCAATCATGTAACGCCTGATTGCTGCGGTGTCATCGTGGTACTTGGCGATGATGGCGTTCAGTTCCTTCTCGGGATACTTGGTGGTGGGGGATAGTTCTTGGGCAATGTGGAGCAGTACTGCGATCTTCTTGGCGGATTTAACGGGGATGGAAATTAGCGTGCCATCGGGGTTAAAGAACTGGTCTATCTGCTTAGTCATGGGGGCAGAGAATATCTAGATAAGTGAAGAATTCTTAGATTTAGGGCTGTTAGTCAAAAATTGATGAATAGTAAATCTCTGTAAAGCTGCCAATTAAGCAGTCAATAACCCTGTCTTCGTTTTCCCAAGACTCTGAGGTTGGCAAGAAATATTCTTCACTTACATTTTGATATTCAAATAATTTTAAATCATCTAATGAATATGCAAGCGATTCACTAGCTGCATCACAGATTTGTTCTGTTTCGTTTTCAAGAGCAGATTGTGAGTACTCTGTGAGTTTTGAGTTTTCTTTATGAATAACTTGCCAATGATGCGGTTCTGAACAAGGAACACCTTTTAGTATGTCAACGGTACCCGAACCTTGCGGCAAGTCATAAATGCAGTCACCCACTTTTGTGACGAATGCACCTAAATCGCCGGACTCAACAATCTGACCAGTTTCATTTCTGGTTGTATTATCGATCGCGCTAATACCTGCCCATGCAATTGTGCCTGCCACTGCCACTGCTGCAATTTCCTTGATCAATTTAGGCTCCTAAGTGCTAATTTCATCAAGGCTACAACAAGGATTTGCATAGTCAATAGGCATAAGGTGAAAATTGAGAGAGCTGAAGCAAAACTCCCCCACACGGCAAGACGTGAGACAGCCACGTGGCAAAACCTGCTTACTGAACCTACTCTTACGCACTCTGCGGGATATCTGACTTTATGACCATTCATTTTTAGAAATCTTCATACTCAAATGACAGGATTGCTCAATGAGTCGGGCTATGAAGCACAAGGTTCTGATCTTCATTTCAGCGCTGGTTGCTCTTGCAATGGGTGCTACCGCATTTGTGCTGACACGATCACAAACTACTGCTCTGGAGTTAAAACCAAAGATTGGTAACTGCTATCTCTTCTCTGCCAAAGAGTTTGAAGCTCCTTCACCTTTAACAAATCCAATTCCTTGCGCGGAGATGCATAATGCAGAGACTTACTGGGTGGCAAAGTGGCCGTTTAATCTAGCGCCCACGCGCTATTCGGATGATTTGATACATGATGCTGCAGAGAGAATCTGTTTAGCACGTTGGGATTTTCCAGATGAAGCAAACTTTAACTATTGGGCATATTTCCAACCTTCTCCAGCACAATGGGCAGAGGGTGCACGCTGGCTGCGCTGTGATGCAATGGTGCAGTCCTACACCGAAGGAAGCTTTGATAAGCAGTACCTGAAATGGCCAAGTAGTCTCTATCTCGACAATGGTTTTCTAGAGGCGCCATTCTTCTAATCAGTACTTAACGGCTAGGGCGAGCCGAATCTAATCTGATCGACACCACGTAATCTCTAGCCATGAAGCACTTTCCCTTTATACGAGTGGGTCTGCTCTTTGCCTTCTCGCCCTTACTTTTGGCCTTTGTTACCTCACTCTTTCAAGGTGGATCGATGTGGGATGAGGGCAGTGGTACTGGGGGATATATCTGGTTGATGATGGGGACGCTTCCGGTCGGATTTGTGCTGATTGTTATTGGTGTAGTGGTGTGGCTTGTTCGTATCACGCGTGGGTAGTTTTGCGAAAGATGGCGAAGTAGGCCGGGTGGATGGGCCAAATTTTTGTCAGTGCGGGCAAGAAGTGTGGCAGGTATGAGTCACGTAGGGTTTTGAAACCTGATTGTTCAAAGAGTTCGCGCACTGTTTGACCCGATGGGCGATAGATATGTGTTGGATCTGAGTCATAGAGCTTGCTATAGCCCCACTCGGTAAACCAGTTTGTGATTGTTGGAAGATGAACGATGACGATGCCACCAGGCTTTGTGGCGTTGGCAATGGATGTGATTCCAGCTTCTGGATCTGTCAGATGTTCAATGACGTTGACGGCAAGGATCAGATCAAAGTAATGGTTAAAGGGAATGGGATTTTGCACATTGCCTTGTTTGAAAAGCCGCTCAGGCTTTCGATTGCTGGCTTGTTCGATAGCGTGATGGGCGATGTCTACTCCAGATAGTGAACGTGCCCCTTCAAATGCATCTAGTAGCCAGCCGTAGCCGCATCCAACATCTAGAACATCAGAATCAGATAACTGTGTGGTGCTGTATTTGCGATATGCCTTTGCAATTAATCTGTCGCGCCATTTATCGATCGCTGTCTGTTGTGGTTCACCTTGATCTGATGTGGCACCGTATAACTGAGAGAAGTAATCGATGCCAGCATTTTCAAGGTTCTTATCCATGAGAGCCCACTTGTCCAAGTGATGAGTGGATCAGCCTCTGGCGCATCTGAGAATTATTCCATGAAGAGCTTACAAAATGAATGATGAAATGCGTAGATATTTTCACTGACTGGCTTTAGACCGCCCCTGAATAGGGAGTTATTTAGCAACCACCTTAGAGAGATAGGGCAGGTAATCAAGGGTGATCCAACCGCACTTGTCATAGAGGAACTTGCCTGCCGTGGTTGCGTGGAGGAAGAAGTTTTTCGCCCCCATCTCTTTGTGGGTCTTCATAACCCATTTAAGTAGTTCAGAGCCATAGCCATTTTTCTGATGGATAGTTGGCGTGCCCATGTTCCAGATGCCCACGGTGTCTTTAAAGATAAGTGCTGTGACAAGTGAAACCATTTCACCATCCTTAAATAGTCCCCAGGTGTAATCCTGGTCGGTTGCAAATTGGAAGGGCTTGAAATCTGCAATCATTTCAGGAGACATTGAATAGACATCTGCATAAATCTGGTTCATTACATCGCTATCGGTTGGGACAAGTCGTCTAATGCTCAAGCCTTCGCGCAGTTGGAAGGTGTCAACTGAGGTGTCTGCGCTCCAGAGCATAAAAGGAGCACCGCCATGGTTGGTGTAGCCGAGTTCGGCTAAGGCGGTTGTGTGCACGATGGCAGGTCCTGCTAAACGAATACCAGCAGGTGCTTTGTTAGCTTCAATGGTTGCAATTAACTCAGTTAGTGCTTCTTTGCGTGATGTGAAGAGCAATGCATTGTTGAGCATGGCAAATTGTGAATTGCTGCTACATATTCTCCAGCCTTCGCCTTGTGCGATTTTTGCATGAGGGTGTTTTTGGGAAAAGAGCTCCAACCCATCACTAAATTGTTGGAGGAACCCAAGGCGTTGTTCATAGCTTGTGTGCATGAGGAGAGTTTAAAGGTCAATGAATATGAACATCAAGAGTGGGCAAGCCTTTGTGCTGCTAAAACGCTCTACGCCCTATACGATTTCGCCATCCTTACTCAAGAAAAGAGAGAAACCATGGGCGCTTGCGCTTGCACATACACCAGAGATGAAGAGAAGAACTGCGACGGAACACATAAGGTCGTAAAGGCTGTGAAGGCTGAGTTGGCTGAAAAACTAGAAGCCAACGGTTTTCCTCATGCAGCTGAGTATGTAAGAAACAACTAATAACTTTTTCACATGAATAAAGTTGTGGCAAGGCTGCCGCAGATAGTTTTGGGGTTCGCGCTCGCTAACGCTGGTATTGGACATCTAACAACTAGCCGTCAAGAGTTTCAAGCACAGGTGCCAACAGTGTTTTCAGAGTATGCAGACTTTGTAGTGTTGGCATCTGGGGTGGTTGAGATCGCACTTGGGGTTGGGCTGATTGCGCTGTGGAAGTATCGCGTGCAGTTAGGTTGGATAGTTGCAGCTTTCTTTGTGGCAATCTTTTGGGGAAATATCTCGCAGTATGTAAATGGCGTAGATGCTTTTGGATTAGACACAGACACCAAGCGTTTGGTGCGTTTGTTCTTTCAGCCGCTATTGGTGATGTGGGCCCTCGGTAGTACCGGCGCGTGGAGTTCGAGGAAGAGGCATAAAAAATGACAGAGAGACAGAAGTTCACAGTCATACGAAGCTATAACGGCTTTGAAGTTCGCGAATATGCTCCGTGCTCGTTAGCCGAGGTTAAAGTCTCAGCTGATTACTCATCTGCGGGCAGCTTGGCCTTTAGATCTCTTTTTCAATACATCTCCCAAGGCAATAAGCGATCAGAAAAGATTGCTATGACGGCACCTGTTATCAGTGCGCAAAAGGCTGAAAAGGCGGCAGAGGATGAATGGTTTGTTTCCTTTGTTATGCCTGCAGGCAGCACCGTTGCCGACATGCCAGATCCCAATGACCCGCGGGTTGTGCTGCGTCAGTTAGATGCTGAGAGCTGTATTGCAGCCTCTTTTAGGGGGAGAGCAAATGAAGATGTAATGAAGAAAAAAGTAGCAGAGCTACGAGCTTTGGCTGCCAAAGAGAACATTGCCCTATCTGATGAAACAAGGATCTGTCGCTTTGATCCACCAATGAAGCCAGGGATATTGCAGTACAACGAGATAGTAATTCCGACTCTCTAAAGCGCTATTACTTAATAAAAGTCAATACAAAAGCCCCGCAATGGTTTGCGGGGCTTTTGCTTTGTAACTCTATAGATATTCTATAGCGCTGACTTCGCAAGTGAGAAAAATATAGCAGAAGATTTATCTATCTAGAAGTTATCCACCACTTTCATTTCAGAGAAATTTACTGAGCGATGTCCATTTATCTTTCGCGGGTGCCCTCGTAGCTCAACGGATAGAGCGCTGACTCCGCAAGTTAGAGGTTGCAGGTTCGAATCTTGTCGGGGGCACCACCTCGGTGGCTCTGCGTAATCTTTTTACGGAGGGCCACTCTTGTTTTTCACACAAAGTTACAAAGCGTTAAATCTTTCCTTGCTCTAACCCTTCAAGAACTTCCTGCGCTCTCTCTTTTAATTCCGGCAGATCACTCAATCTCTTTAAACCAAAGACCTGTTGGCTCATGCGGTGGTTTTTTGCAAAGGCTTCTTTGTGACGATCAAGAAAATCCCAGTAGAGGGTTGTGAAAGGACAAGCTGTCTCTCCTACGCGCAGCTTTGGGTCATAGACACAGGGCTTGCAGAAGTTAGACATCCGGGAAATGTAGGCACCCCCTGCTGCATAGGGCTTTGTCATCATCTGCCCACCATCTGCATGAACGCCCATACCAATGACGTTCGGAACCATGACCCATTCAGAGGCATCGATAAATACTTCTCGCATCCAGTCAAGAAATTGTTGTGGGTTAGTGCCGGTGATTAATGCCAGGTTAGAAAGCAGCATCAGGCGCGGGATGTGGTGGACCCAGGCGCGATCGTTAATGTCTGTGACAGTTTGTTTCATGCAGTTCATTTGGGTTTTGCTGGGATCAGTAAAGAGTGGCAGTAGCTTTATTGAGGCCTGCAGCTGGTTGTTCTCGCGGTAATCAGGGCCCAAAAACCAATACATACCGTTGACATACTCGCGCCAGCCAATGAGTTGCCGGATGAATCCTTCGGCCGATTCAATCGGGACTGTGCCTGTGTTAAAGGCTTTTACCGCTGCATGGATGACCTCTGCTGGGTGCAGCAGGTTGTTGTTCAAGTATGGAGACAGGAGTGAGTGATGCAGCGCCCAGTTATCAGTAGTCATGGCATCTTCTAGTGGGCCAAACTCTGCAAAGTGATTGTCAAAAAAGTTACGCATCTGCGCTAAAGCACCCTTACGGGTCGTCGCCCACGTGGTAGTTGGTGTGTGGCCTACCTCTTCAGCGACCTCTAGATCAATTGCATCACGCTTGTGTTCTAGGTATGCCGGACCTTCATACTTTTTTGGGGGAGGCAATCTGTTTTCTTTATCAAAGTTCCAGGATCCTCCAACTGGATCCTTGCCTTCCATCAAGATGTTAAGACGGGTGCGCTGCTTTCTATAGAAGTTTTCCATTAGGTATGACTTTTGCTCTGATGCCCATTGGTGAAAAAGCGGACGCGGGGTTAAGAAGAAATCATTAGGGACGAAGCTGACTCCATACTTTTCTAACGCTTCGTACTGTCGAAAAGAAGATGGTTCTGCAGATGTAATGGGAAGGCCTTTGTGCTTCTTTTTGATCGCATCTAACCCACCAATTGTTGTAGCAGCTTTGATGTATTCAACGGTAAAGCCTTCTTCTTCAAGTGATTGTGCAAAGTGTCTGGCACTTGAGATTAAAAAGAACAATCTCTCTTTGTGCCAATTGCGCCCAGTGGTCATGCGAGCGCTTTCTACAAAAGCTATGACATCGTTTTTAGGGTCAGCTTCTTTTAATGCGCCGAAGTTGCGGTGCAGGTGATCAAAGGGGATATAGAGGATCCGCTTCATTTGTTCTCACGGCACCTGTCGCTGCAGTACTTAACTTCAGTCCAGTTCTTGGCCCATTTCTTGCGCCATTCAAATTCCAGGCCGCAGCGCTGGCAGGCCTTAGGTGGGAACCCATTTTTGACCTTTGCTACGCGTGACATTGGGCAATCGTAAGTGACTCGTAATGGATTGGCCATGCAGAGTTCAGAGATTGCACTTAGGCTTTATCCATGCCTAAATCAGGGCATCGGGTTAAGGAGAGATCCACATGGATGAAAAAGGCTTATTAGAACTCTGGAACACCAAGCGCACACAAGTTATCAACGCCCAAAAGGCACCCAATTTTATGTTGATCGGTATTTTTGTCTTGGCAGCTTTTGGCAAGTTTGCTGACGCATCAGATGCCACCAAGTACCTAGTTATTGGCGTAGCTGCAGTGACAGGAATTTTGGCAATCATTTCTCAGTACGCAACTATCCGCGAGGCTGAGGCATTGCTTGTTGATCTCAATCGTATTGAGAAGCCATCAGAGTTAACAAAGAAGATTGCATCATCACGTCACCTGCTCTCACTTACTGCGATTGCAATCGTCGGTATGGGATTAGCTGTATTCGCACTTGTCACATGGGCAGTTCTCGGATAACTGCGTGGAAAAATTCATTGTCATTGGCGTCTTTGCCATGATTATTGCCGCTTTACTGGTCGCCTTTGAGCGACCAGTAAAGAGCAAGAAAAAGTTGACGGGCAGAGGCGGGGACTTCGAGTCCTAGGCGGGTTTTACTATGCGTAAGATAGTAATTGCAGTTATAGCTGCACTTGTGCTTGGCTCAAGTGCAGCTTTTGCGCATCAACCTGTTGTTTTGTTAGATACGGACACAACTGCGGCCAAAGGTCCATTGCTCGTAGATGGCACTGTTTCATTTGCCATTCGTGCAGCATTCACAAAGTCTGGACAAAAGAAAGCATTCCGCGCCTTGTTTCAAGAAGGCGATGGGCTTGCAGTTCAATACCTCATTGTTGATAAGAAGCCAGAGAATGCTTTAAAGAGTTCTCAATTACCAACCGTGGAAATCACTGGCCCAGGTGGCTTTAAGACAACCATAAAGATCAATGAGCGAGTAAAGTTTTATGAGCCTTACGGCCGAACAAATTACTTGTATTTAGCCCGCTATAGCGGGGTTGCTAAGGCTGGAATTTATAGTTTTGTCATTACCTCTAAGGCAAAATCTTCAATCACTGTTGCAGTGGGAGAACAAGAGATTGCTGGCCAGGTTGTTCGTGGGGCATATGTGGCACCAACACCCACACCCACAC
>JAIOWZ010000013.1 GCA_021741905.1 Candidatus Planktophila sp.
CTCAGTCGGACGCTTAATCAGTACCCGTTTCATGTTTTGCATAATCGGTATCGCTGGAGCAAGAGGAAGACCGTGATTCGAGGATTTCTCGAAACACCCACATATCGAAGGAAATAAATACATGGCAACAGGCACAGTTAAGTGGTTCAACTCTGAAAAGGGTTTCGGTTTCATTGCGGTTGATGGTGGCGGAGCTGATGTTTTCGTTCATTACTCAGTAATCGAAGGAAACGGATACAAGTCCCTTGAAGAGGGTCAGGCAGTTTCATTTGAGGTCGTACAGGGAGCAAAGGGCCCTCAGGCTGATGCAGTAAAGCCTGCTTAATCAACACTAACTTATAAAAAACCCCGCCGGGTAACTGGCGGGGTTTTTTATTACTTCGGTTCAGGTGGAAGATCGCCCACTTTCAAACGTTTAGCGTCAACTTCTTTTGCTGGAGAAAGATCTTTTCCAGCTTTCCACGCATCTAAATATTTCCACGGCCACACCATTCCGCGTCGTACCCACCATGTTTGAGCTGGAGTACTCCATGACAAACCAAAGTGAATGTGTGGTTTTGTTCCACGAGCACTTCCGGTTGCACCAACAGTTCCCAATAAACGACCAGCTTTTACTTGAACGCCTGGTTGAATACTTAGTGGAATGGTTTTCAAATGTGAGGCGTAATATCGAACTCCATCATCTCCGATAAAAGAAACATACAGACCGCCACGGTCCACACCTAGATTTGTCTTTCCTGACCACGAATCAATCCGATTGACCTCATCAACAACTCCTGATGTCACCGCAACATATTTACAGCCTGCTTTGGCCAATATGTCTGTGGCTGGATAATCATGATGTGCCTTTGTATATGTGTAATCACATCCAATAACTGGAAACACATAATTTGGTGCTGCCTGTGCTGGTGAAACCGTTGTTGCCATCACCAAAACAGCGATTACAGATGCTTTTAATCTCATTGCCCTAGGTTAACGCTGCACGATCCAATTTTGCCGTAACCATCATGTGAGGAACAGTGAGCGCCCACACAACAACTAGCGCCATCCAGAAGAACTCATCTGTGAAATCTTGACCGCTTAACGCCAACAGCCCAGCCACGACAAAGGTTCCAATCAGGGCAGGCAAACCTGGAATAACCGCCTTTGAAAATGCTTTTTTGAGCATTCCTTGAGCGATGTTCTCCATGCATCCTGGAAGTGAAAGTGTAAGTCGGGCTGTGTGGCGCATCGCGTGCCAGCATCCAAAGTACACAGCAAATGCAATAAGTGGAGGTGCAAGATGGGCTAATAGCAGTAACAAAGTCAGATCTAGGGCCTCTCTGTTTCTCTTTCCAAAGACCATAACTCCGATAGCAAGGCTTGTAAAAACAGTAATCGTTAGCAAAATCTCTAAATCTAATCCTTGATGCCAATTGATCAGCGCAGGATTAACAGAAGCTAAAGCCTCGGTGCTGGCAGAGTTAACAAGTGGAATAAAGACTGGGGTAAAGCCTGCTGCCGGGATATAAAACCAGCGGTTAAGTTTTCTCAAATCATCCGTCCGCTTATCAATTTCATTAATGAAGGCGGCATCTCCGATTCCAAAGTGAACTGCACTCATGAAGAGCACAAGAATAAAACCAACAGTATTAAAATTTAGGATTCCAAACACAGCAACAATTGCAATAGTGACATAGACAAGAATAAATAGCGCCATTTTTTTGGGCTGTGCTTTTGGAAGTGTTACCAGGTGATCTAGTGCCCCATGCGGAATTCCGATCGCAAGTGCAATAACGGCGATGACTACTTGCCAGCTCATCGAGGACTCACCCAATAGATCTGAAAAAATCAAGGAAGTCAGAATTGCCAGACCCACAGAAATTGTTGAGAGGAGGCGAACCCGATTAAAGAGTACAACTGCATTTTTTTGCATGTCTCCCCCTTTTTGGCAACCCTATCAAAGACGAATGTGAGAAGATCTGATGTGCAGAAATTCGGATACATGGCGATGCTCGCCTTCACGGTCTTTGGCTCATTTTGGCTAGAGATTTTTCTCAAGACCAGCGTTTTAAAACGGTGGAAGAGAGCATTAATCAGCATCTTGCCAATTAGCTTCTTTTTTCTTGTGTGGGATGCCTATGCGATTGCTCAGGGACATTGGTTCTTCAATCGAGACCGAATGCTCGGGATTTATGGTCCCTTTGATATTCCATTAGAAGAGTTTCTCTTCTTCATCATTGTTCCAATGGCAGCGATCTTGACCATAGAAGGTGTCACAACAGTTAAGCCTCATCTTCGTGAAAAAGAATTCGGAAAGGATGAAGAGAAGTGATCTATAGCGATATTGCCATAGCCGCCTTCTGCATCTCCATCATGGTGGATCTGTTTGTGTTCAAAAACTCACTTCTCACACGCCTTGCATTCTGGTTTTCATACATGATCATTCTTCCTTTCCAATTGCTCACCAATTGGTGGTTAACCCATAACCGAAGTGATGGAAAAGCGATAGTTATGTATGACCCTGATTCAATAATTGGAATTCGCATCGCATCTGCCCCAATAGAAGACCTATTATTTGGTTTTGCCCTTGTTTTATCAGTTATGGGCATGTGGGAGTTCTGGGGCAGGCGCGGATTCCAGCGCAACAAATAACTACAGTAAAGTTCACCCGTTAGGGGCGGTAGCTCAGTTGGTTAGAGCCCGGAACTCATAATTCCGTCGTCGTCGGTTCGAGCCCGACCCGCCCCACTAGTTTCAGCCATGAATTACCCAACAAGCCATGAAGCGATATCTACGCCCTTCACAACCAGAACCATCAAGATGAAGACAACTACTCCACCGATTCGATAAATCTTTCGACAAATTTCTTCGGCACTGAAGGACAACATCAGATGCAGCTAAAACCAGACCCCGAAACCAATCGATGTGCGATAGCCAGAAGATCTCTCTATGTGGCCACCATCAAGAGTCACTGGGAAGTAATTCGCCAACTGCTCCAACAGAGGATGGATCCTTTGGTTGTAGAAAGTCCTACTCTCATCCTTCGACATTCCGCTACAAATCGTGGTCGTGATGACATCTCCACCTCTAAATGTCCATGTTAGATGTAGCTTTTGCCAGTTATTTGAGTCATATCCAAAGTGAACGACACTATGTTCAGATCCGACACTTAATGAGACAACACTATCTAGGCTCCAAGTATATGCTCTACCAGCTTTCTTAAATAAGCCATCAGATATTTTTTTCGGGATAAAGGCCATATGCTTTTCTGAAAAAACAGCTATGGCTGAATTCATGTAGTCCATGTCATCATCAAAGTCCATGAACTTATATACACCAACCGCTGGAGATAGCGTTACATTGTAAGCATTGCTTTTAATGTAACTCACGAGTTCAGGCTTGTTCTTGAAGAGCTTAATGACTGAAAGTTCCTCAATTTGCTTTGCGACTAACGCATCCTGTTTGGCTTTTTCTTCCAAAGCTTCGAAAGAGTCTTGGATTCTCTGGACACACACCGTGCGCTCTGCGTCTGTCAGGCTGGGCATCAACTCTTTTGATGCAATCCGCGCGCTGAAATTTTTCACAGCTTCGGTTACAGTGGGCATTGCTTTATGATGCATACGTTTCACAAATGGAACCACGCTTTGCTGATAAGGCGAATCTGCATCCCCAAATAACAGACCTACCGGAATATAGCTAGGTATGTCATCTAATGATTCAATAAACATTTCGACCATTCGAATTACATACATGTTGTCGCCCTGCTCAACACAACTAACTATCATGTCTAAAATTACTTGAGAGTAGAGTGGAGCCCCTTTGAAGTCTAGCTTTGTAAATTCACGGATATGCTTGTGGATTCTTTGCGTGGGCACTTGCTCACCCGGTAGCATCATAAATGGGTATTTATGACCTGTTAATTGCTTGTAGAAGTTTCCTAGATCATCCCTTGAACTTGAATAGTCCACAAAGGGTTTTTTCAAACAAGAATCGACTAACTGTTGCGGTTCCATGACATACCTTTCGATCACATTTAACCCACCCTTTCAGAAATCGGGGGATAAATAAAGGGGTCTGGATGGTCATTTTTATGACCAGTAAGTGAGCCGAAGATGGGCTTCCAGGGAAAGTACTCTCTCGCTCTAGCGTTGTTCCTAACTCTTTTCACTTGGACCGATAAACTTCAGCTAGTCAAGATTTAAGGAGATAAAGATGGCAGAAGTAAACACGATTCTTAACTGGACCTTGGTGTCTGAGTGCCCAATTCCAGACGACATTCATCCACTTTTGGTTGATGGCGAGACTCCGGTTGCGGCATATAAGACATTCCGCGATACAGCTGTTTTCACAAATCTTCGACTGATTGTCCGAGACGCACAAGGCCTGCGGGGGAAGAAAATTGAAATCTATAGTCTTCCTTACTCATCTATCAATATGTGGTCCTCTGAAAACGCAGGTTCGTTTCTGGATATAAATGCAGAACTAGAGCTATGGACGCGCGCTGGACACATCAAGGTAAACCTTGCAAAAGGTATCGACATCCGTAAGTTTGATCGCATCATCGGGGAAGCGATTCTAAAGAACCATTAATCCACCTCTACTAACCTCCTTGAGTATCTGTCTATAAATCTCGAAAATCCCTCTCACAACGATTGGAACATTATGAACAGCAAGTTGAAGATCGCGTTGAAGATTCTGGTCCCATTGTTTCTATTAGTGCCGCTGGCCTCTTGTTCAGCAGTTGCAGAGCTGAGTGGGGTCACGCTCGATGTTTCCTTAGTTGAGGAAAACATCGAGGAAGGTGTTCTAGATCAGGGTGGTTACTATGTTGTAGCCACTTGTCCGGATCCGCTGGTGGGAGAAGTTGGCGATACCCGTACTTGCACCATTGAAGACGAGTATGGCGATGTGGAGTTTGTTGATGTAACAATTCAAAACTCTGAAGGCGACATAGTCTGGCAAGTTAGAGGCTAGAGCACCTAACCTAGTAATACTTATTTCGTATTACTATCTCTCATGACCACAATCGCAATCATCGGGGCAGGTTGGCGCGCGGAGTTCTATATTCGTATCGCGCAACTAATGCCCGAGCGTTTTGAGATTATTGGGGTTGTCGCACGTAAAGAAGATGCTCGAATCTCACTAGAGCAAGAGTTCGGAGTGCGAACCTTTTCTTCTCTTAGTCAATTACTGAGTTACAAGAAACCTGATTATGCAGTCAGTAGCGTTTCGTGGGATTCAAATCCAGGTGTTGTAGAGGAATTAGTTAAAGCTGGAGTTCATGTTCTCTGCGAAACTCCCCCAGCGCCCACAGTTGAAGCGTTACAGAATCTATGGAAGGCCGTCGGCGCATCTAGAATGGTGCAAGTTGCCGAGCAATATTTGAATCTGCCAGGTCACGCCTCTCGTTTAGCAATAACTCAATCGGGGACTATTGGCGAAGTAACATCGGTTGAACTCTCATCAACACATGGCTATCACGCAGTAGCCATCATGCGCGGATTTCTTCAATCTGGATTTGAGCCAACCTCGATCACGACTCGACAATTTGAGGCACCACTGGTTAATCCACTTTCACGCGATGGATGGAATAGTGATTTAACCCCACAACTGGCAAAAACTACGATTTCTTTAATTGACTTTGGCTCTGGAAAATCTGGTGTTTATAACTTCGTGGACAACCAATGGCACAACCAACTTCGCCATCGCAGAATTGTTGTGCGCGGCAGTAGAGGTGAGATCGTTGATGATGCTGTGATTCGCTTAATCGATGGTCCAGCAATAACAACCTCCCGAATTGAGCGTTATCAACTGGGCTATGACCTAAACCTTGATGGATTTGATACCGAACATCTTTCCTTTGATGGAAAAGTAGTTTTCAAAAACCGATTCACAGGACTTCGATTTATGGATGAAGAGATCGCAATTGCACAATTAATGGTGCAAATGGCAGATTGGATAGAAGGAAAGACAAAAGCGCCTTATCCACTTAACGAGGGATGCCAAGACCAATTGATTTCTCTAGCCATGGATGAATCAATTACAACCGGAAAAAATGTCCTGGTCGATAAACAAAAATGGGCTAATTAGGCGTTAATCAAGTAAGGCTTCCCCTATGTACTGCCAGCACTCATTTACCTGATACCCATGTGTCTATTGGACAAACATAGGCGTAACTTTGAGTTATGAGCGATCGAGTCTTGCTAGTTATAGACGACGCCTTTGAATTATCGACGATGGCCGATGCACTCAAACTGCATGGGACAAATGTCATAGGGGAAGCACAGAAAAAGTCATCAGCGATCTTGTTAATGCGAAGCTTGCAACCAAATGTGCTTCTTATAGATATGCATTTGTCTGATGAGCACTCAATTGAAATAGCAAATGCGATTCGCAAGGAGTCTCCTTCAATTGGCATTGTCATGCTTGTTGCATGCGCCGATCTTCGATTGCTTGGTGAAATTACTAGTGACATTCCTCATGGGACCAAGATGGTTATTAAGAAGTCCATGAACAGCGTCACCGCCTTATGCGATGTTATTTCCGAGTCCCGAACCTTTGTCCCTGAATCACCGGTGAGCTGGGTCAATGGCAATGTTTCAATTCATGAAAAAGCCCTAGAGAATTTGATGTCACATCTAACAGATCTTCAAATTGAAACACTGCGCCTTGTGGCCGATGGCTTAACAAATGCTGAGATTAGTCGTATGAGGTTTGTTAGTGAAAAAGCAATAGAACAGATCGTTTCTCGAATTGCAATGGTACTTAATGTGCAACCCGACCGGTCAAAGAATTTACGAGTGCAGTTAGTTGGCGAATACTTCAAGTGGATAGGCGCGCCAAGACACTAGTTCTCCTCTTCTTTATACTTGCAAAGGTAAAGTTCACGCCTATGGAACTAGACCAGATTCGCGCGCAGTGGAATCAAATCCTTGACGCCCTTGAATCTGAAAACCGTGTCGCCTGGATCGCTTACTTTGATGCTCGTCTCAGTTCATTTGAGAACGGAGTTCTGACCTTGGATTTTTCAGATAGCCGCAAGTTTGCGACCTCCCATGAATACTCAGAAACTCGTCCAAATTTAAAATCTGCCCTGCAGGCTGCAATCAAGTCCACTATCGGCATAGACGTGGAAATCATCGAGCAATGAAGCTAAAGATCTATTTACTGGCCGTTTCATTGGTAGTTGCAGTTATGGGTGCGCCACAATCAGTTGCAGCCTCATCAGCGCTATCGATGTCTATCAGGCAAACACCGAGTGCATCTGAATCTTTGTTGACCTTGTATGGAAATCTCACGCCAATCCGGTCGGGTACCACCGTAAAGATTCAAGTTGATACAGATGGAAAGTGGACGACAACTCGATTTACGACAAAGGTCACCAAAGTTGGGACCTGGAAGGTAACCGCCCTTGCAACAGCGCTTAACGCAAAGGTTCGCTATCGCGCCGTCTCGGTAATCTCAGGCAAGAGTTTGTACTCCCCCATTCGTTCAATCACTGTTAAGCAACAGCCAGAGATTTCAAATACTGATCCTGCTCAATTTATAGATTTAACTGGACCTGGTGGTCGCATACATGGGGCAGACATTAGCCGTTGGCAGCACCCCAACGATAAAACTATCGATTTTGTAAAGATGTATGCAGCGGGAATGCGATTTGTTTTCATCAAGGCATCAGATACTCGCGAGTCAGCGGATCTGCTTGCAGTTAAATACGCCGCGATGGATCACCATGCTGCACAAGCTGCTGGAATTTACACAGGTTTTTACCACTACGCCGTCTTACCCGATGTGACATCACCTGATGACATTAAGAAGGATGCTTTTGCCCAAGCACAAAAGGTTGTGTGGCGACTTGCATCAATGGGCGGTTACTCGGATCGAGATCTTCCCTATGCCCTAGATCTAGAAAATAGGTGTGTCCGCTACTCCTCTTCTGGTGCCTGCCAAAAATATGCAACACGCAGTGCTGTAACTTTATGGGCAACAACTTTTCTGGCATCACTCAAGGAAAAAACGGGACGCACCCCCATTTTGTATTCCTATGCAGCCTTTTTAGAGAGTTCCATGACCCGGACTCCGGAACTTGCTCAATATCCATTGTGGCTTGCGCAGTATGCAATCGATCCAGCTAATCCGATAAACCAGCCAGGATTAAAAGCTGGCGGCTGTTATGTTCACTCTTGGACAGGTGAAAATTGCGATTCCCAATGGACTGTGTGGCAGTACTCCTCATGTGGCATTGCGCCAAAGTACGGAGTTCCCGGAAATAGACTTGATCTCAATGTTTTCCGTGGGACCCCTTCATCATTTTTAGATTTAGCCAAAGGAAGTTGGAAACCAACCCTTGTTGATTTAATGCCACAACAAGAGCCAACTGTGCTCACCGTTGTGGATCAATCCTCAAGTACCACAAACAAACTTGTTACCTTCAAAGTAAATGTTGTCCGGCCCAATGGCTCTCCCGTTGTGACTGGAAGCGTGAAATTAGTCTTTGATAAAACAACAACACCGCAAAGCAAGCCGATTCAAACAATATTGCGTGAAACAAGTGGAGTATGGACTCTTGCTCTTAAAGGGGTTCTAGCTGGCACATATAGTGGAAAGGTTTTGTTTGAAGATATTTCTGGAACCCATGCTGAATCAGCTTTTCCAGTGACATTCACCGTGACACAGGGTGCAACACCGACTGCTAAGCCAACTCCATCAGCAACAGCTACCAAAAAGCCAACTACTGATGGCTGCAGAGGGCAGATTAAGAATTAACCTCAAGTAACTGATCTAAAGCAGCTTTTTCCCGTTCAACTAATTCTACATATTGAGCAATGGATTCTTTTCGATCCTTTGCGCTCCACTCGAGAACTGGTGCAAGAAGTGCTGCAACATCCTCTGCCAGATAAACAGCATGGTTTGTGGCCTCAAAAGAGAGACGGGTACGGCGCGAAATCACATCATCGACTGTAAGGGCACCCTCATGTGTTGCTGCATAAACTATTTCAGCTTTGATATAGGGCAGATCGGTATCTAATTTTGCCGCTAATTTTGGTTGCTCATCAATAATTTCAAGAATCTCACTAATAAGAGAGCCGTGTCGATTGAGCAAATGTGTCACAGTTTCAACATCTAGCCCAGATTCCTGCGCAATACGCTCTTTCTGCTGCTCTAATGCGAAATAGCCATCTGCTCCAACAAGTGGCAGTTTTTCGGTGACAGATTCTTTTGTCAATCGGCGTAATTCAATTACTGCGCGATCAATAACATCTTTGGCCATAACGCGATATGTCGTGTATTTGCCACCAGCAATAGATACAAATCCAGCAACTGGTCTATCTACTGTGTGCTCACGTGAGAGCTTTGTTGTCGTGGCGCTCTTGTTGTTTGCAACTAGTGGGCGCAATCCTGCATAAACTCCGATGATCTCTTCGGCTTTTAACTTTGGCTTGAGTACTCGATTTGCCTGATCCAATATGTATTGGACATCTTCTTTGCTTGCAAGGGGTTCTGCCCGATCGCCTTCGTAAGGGGTATCTGTTGTTCCAACAATCCATTTGCCTGCCCAAGGGATTATGAACAGTACCGAAACCGAAGTCTTCACAATGATTCCTGCATCAGATTTAATGGCAGAACCTGGCATGACTATGTGTGCGCCTTTACTCATGGTCACGTTATATCCAGGAGTTATATCAAATTGCTCATGTAGTTGATCGCTCCAGACGCCAGCGCACATCACTGTTGCACCAGCTTTAATGGCAATTTTCTTTCCAGAAACTAAATCAAGAGCGTTAACACCAACAACTCTTTTGCCCTCACGGATCAGAGATTGGGCAGATATTCGCGTGGCAATGAGTGCCCCATGACGCGCAGCTGTTCTCGCAACTGACATTGTGTGGCGGGCATCATCTACTTGGGCATCAAAGTATTTGATTGCACCAGTAACAAGATCATGGCGCAAAGATGGGGCAATTTCATTTATCTGCTTTTGACTCAAATGCTTATGCCATGGCATTGAGCGTCGAAATCCGCGCAGTGCGTCATATAAGGCCAGTCCTGCTCCAACATAGGTGCGCTCTTTGAGTTTTTCAGTCAGTGGAAACAAAAATCCAACTGGCTTAACAAGGTGAGGGCAGAGTGTTGAAACCATTAATTCACGCTCGTGTAATGCTTCACGCACTAATTTAAAATCATACTGTTCAAGATATCTAAGGCCACCATGTATTAACTTGCTGGATCTGCTGGATGTGCCAGCAGCAATATCTTGTGACTCAATGAGGGCAACTTTTAAACCTCGAGCTGCAGCATCTAATGCCGCTCCTACGCCATTTACTCCCCCGCCAATAACGAGAATGTCGAACTGTTGGGTCCCAAGTTGTGAAATGGCAGTCTCGCGCTGGTCGGGGCCAAGTTGTGACAAGAACATATGCGTTGCTTCTCCGTAACCAGTGAGTACGCTAAGCCTAACTTACGGCAAGGGGTTGTGCGCAGTGGCATCTATCGGGACCTATATCGGCAGTTTGGATCAGGGAACTAGTAGTACCCGATTCATGATTTTTGACCATGCCGGCAAAGTTGTTGGACAGCACCAACTAGAACATCGCCAAATACTTCCGCAAGCAGGCTGGGTAGAACATGACGCCGCTGAAATTTGGGAGAGAGCTCAAGAAGTTATCGCTGGCGCACTCAAGCAAGCCAATATTTTGGGCTCTGATTTGGCCGCAATAGGCCTCACCAACCAACGTGAAACAACCGTGGTGTGGGATGTAACAACTGGTCAACCACTCTCCAATGCAATTGTCTGGCAAGACACTAGAACAACTGAGTTCTTGGCAACGCTCTCAGATGCCCAACAGCAGCAGATTCGCCATAGGACCGGTTTAACTATCGCTCCTTACTTTGCTGGCAGCAAGATGAATTGGTTTCTTGCCAATGTGCCAGCTGCACAAAGTGCCAATGCGCGCTTTGGGACTATTGATTCCTGGCTGCTGTGGAATTTATCCGGTGGTGTCCGAGGGGGCGTGCATGCAACTGATGTAACAAATGCCAGTCGCACCTTATTGATGAATCTTGAAACTCTAGATTGGGATGAAGAACTTCTTTCTATCTTTGGGGTTTCACGATCGGCCCTTCCTGTCATTAAATCCTCCTCTGAAACCTATGCATTTACCGATCCCCATGGTCCATTTGGAACTGCAATTCCAATTGCTGGAATTTTGGGTGATCAACAAGCGGCAATGGTTGGCCAGGTGTGCTTTGAGCGGGGCGAATCAAAGACAACATATGGAACTGGAAACTTCGCACTCCTTAATACCGGCACTGAAATTGTCCGCTCCAAAAATGGCCTACTAACAACGGTTTGTTTCAAATTAGGTGACGCCCCAGCCCACTATGCACTTGAAGGATCAGTTGCAGTGACAGGCTCTGCTATTCAATGGCTGCGAGATCAATTAGGGATCATCACCAACGCTGCAGAAACAGAAGGCTTAGCTTCATCCGTTCCCGATACCGCAGGTGTTTACTTCGTCCCAGCATTTTCAGGTTTATTTGCTCCCTATTGGCGAAGCGATGCGCGCGGCGTAATTGTTGGATTAACTCGCGCTGCAACTAAAGCACATATTTCCCGCGCAGCCCTTGAGGCAATTTGTTATCAAACTCGAGATGTCATGGATGCGATGGTGGCCGATAGCGGCGTTCCCATGAAAGAAATGCGCGTGGACGGTGGAATCACAGCAAACTCATTTTGCATGCAACTGCAAGCAGATGTGATGGGAATCGATATTACTCGCCCATTAATCGGTGAAACCACAGCACTTGGTGCGGCATATGCTGCTGGTTTAGCGGTTGGTTATTGGTCATCAACTGATGAACTTCGAAAGCAATGGCAACAATCGCGTCGATGGAGTTCGGCAAGTACTGCCGAACAACGGGATATTGGTTATGCGGGGTGGAAGAAAGCAGTGGAGCGAACCTTGAATTGGGTTGATTAAGCCTTTGTAATTTCAATCAAGAACGCATTTGCTGGTGCCAGAATTGGCGCAGTCACACCGATTGCAGCAAGTGCCGAGCCTGACAGTGTTATTCCATTCATCCATTCAGGTGGGGCGATCAACATAAAGCGTGGCTCACCTGCTGGAAACACAGCCTTGATTACATAGTTTGCGCTCTCATCTAATCCAGGAAATTTAAGTGGTGATGGATGAACTGAAACCGTTGGAGTCAATTGCACATAGGCAAAAAGTGCTCGTGAAGCATCATGTGCTCGAACGCCATGTAGATATGCATGTGATTCTGGATAATCAACCCGAACCATTTTTCCTGAATGAAGTAGACCGCGATTGTTCTTGTAGTACTGCGCCCACGTTGCTAAATGCTTTCGCTCTTCAGTCGTTGCTTCTGTGATGTTCCATTCAATACCTGCGTGACCAAAAAGTGCAGTCGTTGCACGCATAGAAAGTTCTAAGGTGCGCCCTGTTTGGTGGCCATGGGTGGGTCCGATGTGGGTGCCAAGAAGTTCTGGAGCAATAACTTGAGCAGTCCAGCGCTGAATTGTTTGGCGCTCTAACGCATCATTATTATCACTTGTCCAGAATCGATCCACGAGATCAATGACTCCTAAATCAATACGTGCACCGCCTGATGCACATGATTCAATTTCAAGTCCTGGATGACGCTTCTTAAGCTCTGCAAACAAACGATAAATCGCTTGGGTTTGGCGATGAACACCTGCTGCGCCTAAGTGACCGGCATCAACTAGAACACGATTGTGATCCCACTTAATGTAGGCGATGTTGTGAGCTGCTAAGACTGCAGAGGTTTGCTCAAGCACATGATTAAAGGCACCCTCATGGCCAATATCTAGAACTAATTGGTGACGCCAAAGTGGTGGAACTCGATCTGCTTCATGCAAAATCCATTCAGGATGGGCTCGATACAAATCAGAATCTGGGTTAACCATTTCCCCTTCAAACCAGAGGCCAAATTCAATTCCCTTGTCATTGATGTACTTAATTATTGGAGACAGACCATGTGGCCAGACAGCAGGATCAATCACCCAGTCACCTAGGCCTGCGCGGTCATTGCGCCTGGAGTGGAACCAGCCATCATCTAGAACAACGCGCTCTATGCCAATTTCGGCTGCAACATCAATGAGGGCTTTGATCTTTTCTTCATCGTGATCAAAGTACAACGCTTCCCACATGTTCAAAGTCAGAGGTCGAGGCCGCTTTGGATGAACATCGCGGGCGCGAAGGTATGAATGATAGGCAGCACTTACGCCATCTAACCCTTCTGCCGAATAAACTGAAACTAATGCAGGTGCTTCATATGTTTGACCAGATTCCAATATCAATTCACCTGGTAGTAATAGTTCACCAGCACCAATTGATTGTGATCCATCAAATAGCTTTTCAACCAAGTAATGCGAGTTACCGCTCCATGCAATGCTTGTTGCCCAGGCGCTACCTGATTGGAAAGATGTCTGCGCGGTCAATGCGATATCTGCGATTGAAAAATTGTGTCCGCTGCGACCTTCACGAGATTCGCGAACCCACGTGCCGGTTGCAATTTCTTTGCGCTGAGGGTTACGTTCATTAGACCAACGACCTGCAAAATCTAAAGTTTGTGTTGCCTCTTTTGGAAGTGGCAACCAATGTATGAACTCATTAAGGCAATATTGACTTTCTCCAATGTTTTTAACTGTTGCTCGTTGAAACAAAACACCATGCACATCAAGATCAAAAGTTATAACAACTTCAAGTTCTGCATGGAAATCGATCAATGTAACCGTGACATGGTTTGCCTGATGATGAAAATCGGTTACCTCAAACTTTGTTGACCATGCTTTTCCATTGCGATGTCCAGATAATGTTGGTCGGCCTAAAAACCCACGGGAACTCTCGCGCATGACTCCGGGAAACTGTGGCTGATCCCATGAGCTATTTGCAATCGATGGACGGATAGCTGTTTGCACAGATGCGATATCTCCATGCACGGGTGCTCCCCAGTGTTGGATCACCAGGGCCCCATCGACTACTTCGAGAAGCAGCGATGACGATGGTGCGCTCAATAGTGCAGATTGCTTACTCACAAAGGTAGAGTAACGACACTATGGGCGAGAGTAAAAAACTAAAAGCAGGCGTCATCAGAAATGATCGCCATATGGCCGATGGTCGGACTATTCGTTACTACGACACTGCCGGCCAAGCGCGAAATGTTGAAGATGCCAGACCCCAAGAGGAGCAACCAGGAATCGGTGAACTGCGTCTTGATCCATTAGTTAATGAGTGGGTTGTTATGGCAGCTCATCGACAGGGCCGAATCTTTCTGCCACCAAAAGAGCTCTGTCCTTTGTGTCCCACGAATGGTGAGTTACTGACTGAAATCCCTGAATCTGATTTTGAAGTAGTTGTTTTTGATAATCGCTCCCCTTCACTTCGCCCACCAGCTGGTGATTGGGCACTTCCTGACATGGTTGGGCCTGATACTGATTTAGGAACTGCAGCCGGTAAGTGTGAAGTGATTTGTTTTACAGCAGAACATGGAAAATCTTTTAAGGATTTAACTCCGCAACGTGCTCGCACTTTGCTGGAAGCGTGGATTGATCGCACCTCAGAGCTTTCGCAAGAATCCTTTATCCAGCACATCGCGCCGTTTGAAAACCGTGGCGAGGAAATTGGCGTCACTCTTTCTCACCCACATGGTCAGATATATGCCTATTCTTACATTCCCCCACGTGTGGAAAAAATGTTGGCAGCTGCCAAGAAATACAAGGAGCAAACTGGCAAGGTTTTGTTTGATGAAATCGTTGCCCGTGAAATTCGAGATAATGAACGTATTGTTGCCCGCAATGACCGTTGGATTGCATTTGTCCCGTATGCGGCTAGATACCCATTTGAAATTCACATCGCACCACTCAACCCTGTTGCAGATCTAACTGGCTTAACCGATGCAGATCGTGATGCATTTCCAGAGATCGCCCTCGAAGTCACACGTAGATTAGATGGCGTCTTTGGAATTGAAATGGCATACATCGCAGCCTGGCATCAAGCACCAGTGCAAGTTGGCAGGGATGTCATGCGTCTGCACTGGCAAATCACAAGCGTGCGCCGGGCACCTGGAAAATTGAAGTACTTAGCTGGCTCTGAATCTGCCATGGGTGCATTCATAATGGATATGCGCCCTGAACAATCTGCAGCACAGTTGAGAGAAGTAGTTTTGTAATGCGGGTTTTAGTAACTGGTGGAACTGGCTATATCGGATCGACTGCTGTTGAAATATTACTCACTCAGGGCTTTGAAATCTCAATCTTGGATGATTGCAGCATGGGCCATGCCGATACCGTCCCTGCTGGTGTGCGCTTTGTTCAGGGTTCACTTCTAAATGTTGATGAAGTTGCCGAGGCCCTGACTGGTTGTGATGCGGTCATGCACTTTGCGGGTAAATCTCTAGTCGGAGAATCAGTTGAAAAACCGGACCTTTATCATTCGGTCAACGTTGATGGAACTCGCATCGTGCTAGATGAAATGCGCAAACAAAAGATCACAAAGTTTGTCTTTTCATCATCTGCAGCCACATATGGCGAGCCAAAGGTTGTGCCAATTTTAGAAACTTCTGAAACTCATCCAACTAATCCATATGGTGCGACAAAGCTGGCTATTGATCACATGATCACTGCAGAGTCAGCAGCCTATGGCATTTCCGCAGCCTCACTGCGTTACTTCAATGTGGCAGGTGCTCTCCAGGCAGATCGTGGATGGTTAGCAGAGCGACATAACCCGGAAACACATTTGATTCCAAATGTTCTGCGCAGCACAACAGAAAATCCTGTAAAGATTTTTGGCACCGATTGGCCTACTACCGATGGCACATGTATTCGAGATTATGTTCATGTCATTGATTTGATTGATGCCCATATAAAGGCTCTCAATTTGCTCCATGCACCAGGTCATGAGATCTATAACCTGGGTAGTGGTTCTGGGTACTCCGTACGCGAAGTAATTGCGGCGGCAAGTGCTGCAATTGGACATCAAATACCATTTATTGATTCCCCGCGCCGAGCAGGAGATCCTGCAGTTTTGATTGCAGATATTTCAAAGGCGAAAGCCCATCTTAACTGGGAGCCAACCCGAGATATGAACACCATGGTTTCTGACACCTTGAAATCTATGGCCTAGCAATGAGTTCGATCGAGGGAAAATTTCTCCAAATATTTGGGGCAGAACCAGATCTAGTTGCAGCAGCCCCGGGCCGAGTGAACTTAATTGGTGAGCACATTGACTACAGCGAAGGATTTGTTCTTCCCTTTGCAATCAAAGATAGGACTTTGGTTGCAGCTCGAAAGCGAGATGATTCAACTGTTCGAATTGCATCTGTTCAACGACGCAACAAGATCATCACCGTAGACATCGCCGATGTTAAGCCTGGATTGAAGGGTGAATGGGAGCGATACGCGCTCGGTGTCTTGTGGTCTATGGATGTAAAAGGTGGTGTTGACCTGTTAATTGATGGTCATGTTCCACTTGGTGCAGGGCTATCTTCTTCGGCTGCCCTTGAATGTTCTGTGGCAACAGCCATGAATCATCTCTTTGACATGGGATTTAATCTTGAAGAACTTGCTCGCTTAACTCAAAAGGCTGAAAACCAATATGTTGGAGTCCCCTGCGGCATCATGGATCAATCAGTTTCCCTCATGGCAACAACAGGATCGGCGCTATTACTGGACTGTAGAGATCTCTCAACCCGCAATATCCCATTTGATGTTGCATCTCACGGTTTAGAGCTTTTGATAATCGATACCCAAGCCCATCATGCGTTAACCGATGGCGGCTATGCCGAGCGCCGAGCATCCTGTGAATCCGTAGCATCTAAATTATCCGTTAAATCCATGCGTGAATTAACTATGACCAAATTAGATTCTTCGCGGGGTCTGATTACAGAGACTGAATATATCCGTGCGCGGCATGCGGTCACCGAGATGAAGCGGGTTCTAGATTGCGTCGAGGCATTAAGTAGCGGCGATTTTGCAACAGTTGGGCAGTTGATTAACGCATCGCATATTTCATTGCGCGATGATTACACCGTTTCTTGCCCCGAACTGGATACGGCAGTTGAGGCATCATTGCTAGCAGGTGCTCTGGGATCACGCATGGTCGGTGGTGGTTTTGGAGGAAGTGCCATCGCTTTGATTCAGGCTTCAAAAACCACAGAAACTATTCATGCTGTTGAAAAAGCTTTCGCAGAAAAGAAATTTAAGGCCCCGCGCTTTTTTACTTCATTACCAAGTCAAGGCGCAGAGCTACTTTCTCGACGCTAAATTCTCTGACTTAAAATTTAAAGCGGGATAATCGAGATTACTTCTACCCCACCAATAGCACCCAAAACATTAAGCAAATCCGTTGGATCACTGCCTGGAATTGCAACGGTGATGTCGTCATAGCCCTTGTTATCTTCTGACTTAACAACGGCAAGTGCGCGAATATCTCCACCTGCTGCGCCGATTGCAGAGGCAAGTAGCCCTAGTGAACCTGGACGATCCGGAATTGCTACGTTAAGTTGAAATAGTGCCATAAGAAAATCTTATCCTTAAATCTTTAACTCAGGATTATCCATTCGCCCTTGATGGCAACCTTAATAATCGGAAGAGGTTTGGTTGCAGGGCCTGCAACAACTGCGCCCTTTTTGAAGGGATCAAAGCTGGCATTATGGACGGGGCAAATGATCAACTTTCGTGGCGCAAAATATTTTGCCAATCCACCTTGGTGAGGACAGATAGTTTGATAGGCAAATACGCCGGTCTTTGTGCGAAACAAAAGGGCTGGTGCGCCATTTTTGAGTTGAAAAGAATATGTCCCGCCAACATTAACCTTGCTCAATTTCACGATCTGATTACTTGCCGCATTGGCAGGTGTTCCAAACAAGCCCGCACTAGCCCCAATGAGGGTCATTCGTAGCGCGGATCTCCGCGTGAACTTCATGCTCCCTGACTTGGATTCGAACCAAGAACCTGTCGATTAACAGTCGACTGCTCTGCCGTTGAGCTATCAGGGATTAACGGTGCAAGCGCAAACTCTAGCGCACACACGGGTTTGGGCAAAAACTAAAGGCTTCCAAGCGCCAAATCATGCAGAGATCTGCGGGCACTTTCCAACGCCACTAATTGGGCAAAGGCGGCGGTGTATTCGATTTCATTCTCCACAGGATTGAGGCGTTGAAGCGATGACTTAAGTTCGGCGATAGATCTAGAAATTGCCACCTCTCGCAAACGGGCCACGATGCTTGCAACATAAACAGCAGTTGGCTTTCCATCGGCACGGATAGGTTCAACTGTTAGTTCCGTAAACAAGGCTTTCACATTCTCATCGACAATATTGTCTGGAGAAATTTTCTCGACAGAATCAATAGCTGAACGCAATGCGATGTAAGCAGGGTGAGTAAATGCTCCTACTTCAATTGAACTCCATAGCTCGCCACTAAGAAGTGAGGGTTCTTGCAACTTTGCCTTCAATACTTCGCGTTCTAGAATCAGTCGTGCCTCATTTGGATCTGGTCTGAAATTAGGTTGGGTGGTTATTTCTTCTACTGCAGATTGATTGACAGGTGCGGTCTTAACACCGCGCGAAACTGCGCGAGTAACAATTTCGACCTCAACACCAAGCCATCCGGCAAGTAGTCGTGTGTACTCGGGGCGCAGTGATTTGTCACGAATCTGTGCAACGAGTGGTGCTGCAGCATTTAGAGCGTTAACTCGTCCTTCAGCTGAATCTAATTTGTGGTGTGCCAGCTCTGCGCGGATTGCAAACTCAAACAATGGAACTCGACGAGCAATCAAATCGCGAAGTGCAAGATCGCCTTTCTCTTGACGAAGCTCACAAGGATCTAGCCCATCTGGTTCCACTGCAACAAATGTCTGTGTAACAAACTTTTGATCCTCACTAAATGCGCGAAGTGCTGCCTTTTGTCCTGCTGCATCACCGTCGAAGGTAAAGATAACCTCACCACGAAAAGCATCATCATCCATTAACAATCTGCGCAAGATACGAATGTGGTCCGCGCCAAATGCCGTGCCACAGGTAGCAACCGCAGTGGTAATGCCTGCAAGGTGGGCTGCCATTACATCTGTGTAACCCTCAACAATTACTGCTTGACGCTTTTTAGCGATCTCTTTCTTAGCAACATCCAACCCATATAAAACTTGGCTTTTTTTATAGATCGGTGTTTCAGAGGTATTTAAATACTTCGGGCCCTGGTCATCGGCATCACTGGCCAGCTTTCTAGCACCAAACCCAACAATGTCTCCTGAAATATCTTTAATGGGCCACATCAATCGATTGCGGAACTTATCAATAGGACCGCGTTGGCCCATCTTTGAAAGCCCAGCTAGTTCTAACTCATCAATTGTGTAGCCAAGTGCGCGCAGGTGTTTTGTTAGTCCATCCCACTCATCTGGTGAATAACCAACCCCGAATTGTTCGCATGCTGCTTTATCAAAGCCACGTTTTGTGAGTAACTCGCGTCCATGAGCTGCACCTGGAGAAGAGTTGAGTTGTTCTTGATAAAACTTTGCAGCCTCTACATGTGCAGCTATCAATCGATTGCGGGTACCTGATGTAACAACCGGTCCAGTGTTTGACCCCTCGTCATAGCGAAGGGTGTAACCAATACGATCTGCAAGACGTTCGATAGTTTCTGTAAAAGTCAGATGATCAATTTTCATCAAAAAAGCGATGACATCTCCGCCGGTTTGGCAACCAAAGCAATGGAAATATCCTTTGCTGGGTGTCACATGAAATGAAGGCGATTTTTCATCATGAAATGGGCACAAACCTTTTTTCTGTCCACCGCCTGCATTTTTAAGTTGAACATAATCTGCAACAACTTCATCGATGGGTGCGCGATCGCGGATGTATGCAACATCCTCATCCCTAATTCGACCACTCATGTTCGTACCCTACCGATTAGCAAGTAGGCGCGCATGTAAGGCATAGGCACCTGGGTCAGTAAGGGCAGCAACTTGGTCAATAATCACGCGCATCTTGGCGATCTCATCACCTGCCTCGTTCCATGGCTTCTGGAAGTAGGAATCTAATTCATTGGGATATTTCACAAGCATCTCTACTAGCTCGCCAATGATCACCTGCTGTTTTGCGTATCTATCTTGTGAATGAGCCGCGTTAATTAAGTAATGCCCGGCAATCGCCTTTAAGAAATCTACTTCAAGTTTTTGCGCGCGGGGTATTTCAAGATCTGCGCTGTAGCGTGAAAGTGGGCCATCACCATGCACCTTACGTGTTTGAATCTCTGCAGCCAAAACAAAGCGACCAATTAATTGGCTTGTTGAATCCTTCATACGGGCAAGGCTGCGGTGACTTCCATCGTAATAATGTGGCCAAGCAGACAGTGCTGCAAGACGTGCATGCGCATCAACTGCTTCTTGTTCAGTTGCATCGCTTTTGTAATCAACGGTCATAACTTTGTAAAGCTCTGCAAAATCTTGCTCAAAGTTTTTAACAGAGACCTGACCTGCAAAGATTGCATCCTCTAGGTCGTGGACAGAGTACGCGCAATCATCAGACCAATCCATAATCTGAGCTTCAATACATTTCTTTCCTGCAGGGGCATCTTTTCGCATCCAATTAAAAATCTCTACATCATCATCATAAACACCAAACTTACGAGGATTCTCTGACCTAGGCCATGGGTACTTTGTTGCACCATCTAGAGATGCACGGGTCAAATTAAGTCCAAGACTTTTACCATTTGCATCTACTGTCTTTGCTTCAAGGCGAACTAACAATCGAAAACTTTGAGCATTTCCTTCGAAGCCACCAAACTCTTCTGCTATCTCAGCCAAGGCTTCTTCACCATTGTGACCAAAAGGTGGATGGCCTAAATCATGAGCAAGACAAGCGGTGTCTTGTAGATCAGGATCTGCGCCCAGTGATTCACCGAGTTCGCGACCAATCTGTGCGCACTCTAGCGAATGAGAAAGTCTGGTCCTCTGAAAATCATTTTCCCAGGGAACCGCCACTTGAGTTTTTGCCGCCAATCGTCGCAGTGATGCAGAGTGAATTACTCTTGCTCGATCACGCATAAATTCGGTTCGCCCCGTGCGCTTTGCAGGCTCATCTAAGAACCGTTCTTGGTCAAATGCGCTATAACTCATGGCGATACCTTAGTAACAATGTCTGCATCAGGTAAGTGATCACTTATTCGAATGCCTCGCCTACCTGCGGTTATGTATGCCAAATATGCGCCAGCTTCTCGAATGAGGTATCTATAACCGCTATTTTCAAGTGTATTAGGACCAGTTTGCACTGGTGAGCATGTTCCAAGAATTCCTTGATCATTTGCCATCGTTACTGCGCGTTTGCAGTGATATGGATCGGTCACAATAATCACATCGCTGACATATCGTTTTTTCATTACAGCTGCAAATGCCTTGGTACTGACCAAAGTATCGCGACCTTCTTCAACTGCAATGATGTTTTTTGCTGGCACTCCATTCATACGCAGCCAATACTTGCCAGATGCCGCCTCGGTTGTTCGATCCCCTGGCGCTCCCGCTCCAACGGTAATGATTAGCGGCGCATACCCAAGTTCATAAATTCTCTTTGCTTCAACAAGTCGTGCTTCAAGTGCTTCGCCCGGCTTACCATCTAGTTGAGCAGCACCTAAAACAACAATCACATCTGCTTGACGCACTATTGGATTATTTGCCGCACGCCATACCTGTGAAACACCATAGGCAGGGCCAATCAGAGCAAGAATTACTACAACTGTGATTATGCGGCGAATCCATCTAAATAGAAACATTTATCCGCCTGAAAATGCATCCTCTAGTTCAACATGAACTAGTTCATCGGGATCATTGAGCCAGCCATCCGGCAATGTTGGAGGACGACCATGACTTGTCCGACCACGTGGTTTATCTCCAACCTCTGTTGGATACGGCTGATCTTCAAGTAAATCCAACAAATTACGCATCTCTTGTAGGGAGGAAACCATGCCAAGATCATGTCGAATCTCGCGAGGCACACGGAAGCCCTTTAAATACCAGGCCATGTGCTTCCGCATATCGCGCATTCCGCGATCTTCAGACTCTAAATATTCGACAATCAAATTAGCGTGACGGAACATCACTTCACGCACTTCATGCAATGTAGGTGTGATCTGGTGTCCATCACCTTTGAGAGCAGAAACTAAATCTGTAAATAACCATGGGCGCCCAAGACAGCCACGACCAACAACTACGCCTGCACAACCACTTTTTTCGACCATGTCGATTGCATCGCGGCCAGACCAAATATCTCCATTGCCCAAAACAGGTACTCCCGTTGGCTTTAAATGCTCTACAAGGCGCGCAATTGCAGACCAATCAGCTTTTCCTTCATACATTTGTGCCGCTGTGCGAGCATGTAATGCAACCCATGCAACACCTAAATCTGCGGCTGATTTAGCCGCCTCTAAATAAGTTTCATGATCGCTATCAATACCGATGCGCATCTTTACCGTGACCGGAATACCAAAGGGCTTTGCTGCTTCTACTGCAGCACTAACAATGTTGCTAAATAGTTTGCGCTTGAAAGGAAGGGCTGCTCCCCCACCTTTACGAGTCACCTTTGGCACAGGACAACCAAAATTCATATCAATGTGATCAGCTAAATTTTCTTTTCCAAGCATTGTTACCGCAGCACGCATTGTTGCTGGATCGACGCTATATAACTGGACAGAACGTGGCCATTCATCTTTGCCTGGAACAATCATTCGAAGTGTTTCTGGGCGGCGCTCAATTAACGCTCGAGCTGTGACCATTTCAGAGACAAATAATCCCGCACCTTGTTCGCGGCATAGTGTGCGAAATGGAGCATTAGTTATTCCGGCCATGGGTGCTAGAACAACCGGTGGATCTATGTAGTGATCACCGCTTGCTAATGGAAGTAAGAGTGGCTTTAGCAACCTAGTAAACGAGGCGCTAACCATGCCTCGACCTGATCAATACTGATGCGCTCTTGGGCCATTGTGTCGCGATCGCGAATTGTCACCGCATTATCTTCAAGTGTTTCAAAGTCAATGGTGATGCAGTAAGGAGTACCGATTTCATCTTGACGACGGTAGCGGCGACCAATTGCGCCGGCATCATCAAAATCAATATTCCAGTTCTTGCGAAGTTGTGCTGCAAGATCGCGCGCCTTAGGCGATAGATCTGCATTGCGCGAAAGTGGAAGAACTGCAGCCTTAATTGGAGCTAGGCGATGATCTAGCTTTAGTACTGCGCGCTTTTCCATCTCGCCCTTGCTATTTGGTGCCTCATCTTCTGTGAAGGCATCCATTAAGAATGTGAGTGTGCAGCGATCAACACCTGCCGCAGGCTCAATCACAAACGGTGTCCAGCGTTCGCCCTTTTCTTGATCAAAGTAAGAAAGATCTTTACCCGATGCAGCAGAGTGAGCTTTTAAATCAAAGTCGGTGCGGTTTGCAATGCCTTCTAGCTCGCCCCATTCAGTTCCGGCGAATTCAAACTTGTATTCAATATCTGCTGTGCGCTTTGAATAGTGTGACAACTTCTCTTTTGGATGATCATAAATGCGAAGGCGCTCTGGATTAATACCAAGGTCGACATACCAAGCCATACGAGTATCAATCCAGTACTGGTGCCACTCTTCATCACTGCCAGGAACAACAAAGAACTCCATCTCCATCTGCTCAAACTCGCGTGTGCGGAAAATAAAGTTTCCAGGTGTGATTTCATTACGGAAAGACTTACCAATCTGGCCAATACCAAATGGTGGCTTTTTACGTGATGTTGTCATTACCTGATCAAAGTTAATAAAGATTCCTTGGGCGGTCTCTGGTCTTAAATAAGCAAGACCTGATTCATCTTCTACTGGTCCAAGAAAAGTCTTGAGCAATCCACTGAACTGCTTAGGTGTTGTGAACTGTCCTTTGTTTCCGCATGCCGGACAATTAACCTCTGTTAAAGACTCTGGCTTCTTCTTGTGCTTTGCTTCATATGCTTCTTCAAGGTGATCGGCGCGGTAACGCTTATTACAAGCGGTGCACTCTGTTAGTGGGTCACTAAATGTTGCAACGTGTCCCGATGCTTCCCATACTTCCTTTGCCAAGATCACACATGAATCAAGACCGACTACATCTTCGCGACCCATGACCATGGATTTCCACCATTGGCGCTTAACATTATTTTTTAGCTCAACGCCCAATGGGCCGTAATCCCATGATGCTCGAAGTCCGCCATAAATTTCAGATGATGGGTATACAAACCCACGACGTTTTGCTAGTCCTACAATATTTTCTAAACGGTCTGTTGCCACAAAATTCTCCATCCGGCTGGCTGTCGGCGAAAAGCAACGTGTGTTACTTCCGTGACATTATTTTACTCTGACTCTGGCAAATTAAAGGACACTGCCATATGCACCGGGCTCATCAATTGCCTGTGCCAAGATCGGAATCGCATTCATTTTCACATTGTTGTTGCTTAAGGCTCTTCGATATGAGCCCACATTTTCCCAATGTGTCACCAGTGACCAGAGTGTTGGGTCATCGAGGTTTTGTCCAAGCTCACCGCTTACAAATCCTGTGCAGGCAGAAAACGCCTGAAGGGCTGTGCTCAGTTGCACCTCAAATTGAGCGGCATCTGCCAATGGGACTGAAAATCGGGCTATAGCAAGCATGGGTTGAGCGTAGTGGGCAGAATATGGAAATGATAATCATTTTCATTTGTGGTACTTTGCCTTCATGAATACAGCCATCCTCCTTGCCGCATTAACAGCCGTTGCCACTACAACTGGTGGGTTTATCGCCATCAAAGTTAAGGATCGTCTGCACTTGGTCCTTGGATTGTCGGCGGGTCTGCTTCTCGGCTTAGTCGCCTTTGACCTTTTGCCTGAAGTTTTCGAGATGAATACCTCGACCTTTGGCAATGTCCCTGTTGTTTCAATTGCATTAGTAATTGGCTTTTTAATACTGCATTTTGCTGAACAGCTTTTTGGCTCTCATGAACCAGCGCACAGCGATTATGGTCATGATCACGAACACTCATTAAACATCGCAGGCACCCTAGGTGCTGCTGCAATGGCGGGGCATGTTTTTCTAGATGGACTTGCACTTGGCCTTGCTTTCAAAGTGAGCGATGCGTTGGGCTATGCCGTCTTTATCGCGATCTTGGCCCACGCTTTTAGCGATGGTCTCAATACCGTTTCACTCTTGATTAAGAGCGGCCATTGGACCAAGACTTCGATTCTATTATTGGGCGCAGATGCAGTGATGCGCATTAGCGGCGCGGCACTTGGCAGCTATATCGCTTTTTCAGATCAATCAATGGCGTTGTATTTGGCGGCATTTTCAGGCTTTGTTATTTACCTTGCAACCTCACACATCTTGCCTGAAGCACACTCTCGTCATCCATCCCGCTTAACAATGCTTGCGACAATTGCAGGCGTTGTTGCCATGTGGCTGATAGTTGGAAACATCGGTGAGTAGATCTAACCCACGTGTTCTAAGCACTTTAGAACGTGCCGGAGGCTTTGCCAGCGCACAAGAAGTATATAAATTGATGCAGCGCGAAGGTGAAAAAATAGGTTTAACCACTGTTTATCGTTCCTTGCAAAGTCTGGTCAATGACAAGATTGTTGATGTATTGCGACGCGATGATGGTGAAGCAATTTATCGTCTCTGCGGAGAAAACCATCATCACCACCTTGTGTGCAAGAGCTGTGGCGAGACCGTTGAAATTGAAGGTGTCGCAATTGAAAAATGGGCGAAAGCAATGGCCGCAGAACATGGTTTTAGAGATGTCGGACATACCGCAGAGATCTTTGGTCTCTGCTCAAAATGTTAAGCCTTACCAAACCTTCTATCTCTAGCTGAGTACTCCTCAATCGCTTTCCACAATGTCTTTCGTGTTACATCTGGCCACAACACATCCATAAAGACAAACTCAGCGTAAACACTTTGCCAAGGCAGAAAATTACTGGTGCGCTGCTCCCCCGAAGATCGAAGAAATAAGTCAACATCACTCATCTGTGGAGAATCTAAATATTTAGCAAAGACCTTGTCGGTAATTGCATCTGCCTTAACTTTGCCGCGCTTCACATCGCGAGCAAGCTCTGCAGCGGCATCGACAATCTCTGCGCGCCCGCCATAATTAACACACATATTCAAAGTCAACTTCTTATTCTTTTTTGTTAGCTCTTCAGCCTCTTCTAACTCATTGATAACACTGCTCCACAATCGCTTGGGACGTCCAATCCAACGGATTCGAACACCCATCTCGTTCATTTGATCGCGGCGTCTGCGAATAACATCTCTGTTAAAGCCCATCAAGAATTTGACCTCTTCGGGTGATCGACGCCAATTCTCTGTTGAAAATGCATAAGCGCTGATCTCTTTAACGCCAAATTCAATTGCACCTTTAACAACATCAAATAACGCTGCTTCTCCTGCTTCATGTCCTGCTGTGCGAGGTAATCCACGCTTTTGCGCCCAACGCCCATTGCCATCCATAACAATTGCAACATGATGAGGAATCTTTATTGTCATACCCGCTCCACCATTGGCAAGGAACGCAAGCCGCGTTCAAGGTGCCATTGTAAGTATGCCGCGATTAAACCACTAGCCTCTCGGCGGTTTTTTCCTTCACTTGCCGATGCAATATCCCAATCACTAGAGAGCAATGCTCCCATCAGTTCAAGAGTTTCTGGCGCAGGGGTTGCGCAAGCCGATGGCCGACAATCTGCGCACACTGATCCACCGCCAACTAATGAAAAGTATCTATGTGGTCCGGGTGCTTCACACTTTGAACAAATAGTCATTGATGGTGCATACCCGGCAACAGCTAAAGACCTCAACAAAAATGCATCGAGAATTAACAGTGGTTCATAGCGATTTTCTGCCAATGCTTTCATGCTACCAACTACTAATTGAAACTCTTGCAACGCTGGTTCATTTTCTTGGCTTGTAAAACGCTCTGCTGCTTCCAAAATCGCTGCAGCAACTGTCCAGCGCTGATAATCCTCGGTTAACGCTTCTCCATAATTCATTAACGCTTCTACTTGTGTGACAGTGTCGAAAGTTTTACCGGTATAGAGCTGAATATCTACGTGGCTTCCAGGTTCAAGCCGTGCTCCAAATTTTGATTTGGTTCGACGAACCCCTTTTGCCACGCCACGAATACGTCCATGATCGCGGGTAAGCATTGTGATGATGCGGTCTGCTTCTCCAAGTTTTTGAGTGCGCAATACAATTGCCTCATCCCGGTACAAACTCATACGGGTAAAGGTAGTGCGTGGATTAGCGAATTGCGCGATTTATCGCAGACACGACCGCTTTTAAGGAAGCAGTTGTCGTGTTGGGATCAATTCCGACGCCCCAGAAGACTTCGCCATCGATTGAACATTCAAGGTATGCAGCTGCAGAGGCGTCGCCACCTGCAGATAGTGCGTGCTCGAAGTAATCAAGAACTTGGACATCGACTCCGTATGCCTGCAAAATATTACAGAAGGCAGCAATTGGACCATTGCCTTGTCCTTTGAGTTCATGCATCTGACCACGATCGGTCAGTGAAACGGTCAGATAAACATCTTCGCCAAGTACAGAGTTTTGTGACAAGCCCTTAAGTCGGAAGCGTCCCCATGGAGCACCATCTGTTGGCAAGTACTCATCTTCAAAGATATTCCATAAATCTTCAGCACTTATTTCGCCACCTTCAGCATCAGTCTTTGCCTGAACATTTTTAGAGAATTCAATTTGTAAACGTCGAGGCAAATCAAGGTAGTGCTCATTCTTCATTAAGTAAGCAACTCCACCTTTACCTGATTGTGAATTAACGCGGATAACCGCTTCGTATGAGCGACCAATGTCTAGAGGATCAATTGGTAGATAAGGAATTGCCCAGGTGTGATCACGCACTTCTTTTCCAGCAGCTTTCGCATCACGGGCTAAGTGGTCAAAACCCTTTTTAATTGCATCTTGGTGTGAACCAGAAAAGGCAGTAAAGACAAGGTCGCCGCCATAAGGATGACGCTCAGGAACACGTAATTGATTGGCGTATTCAACTGTGCGACGAACCTCATCGATATTAGAAAAATCAATATGTGGATCGATGCCATGTGTCACTAAGTTGATACCCAAGGTTACAAGACAGACATTTCCGGTGCGCTCACCATTTCCAAAAAGCGTTCCTTCGATGCGATCAGCACCAGCTAAATAGCCAAGTTCTGCTGCTGCAACACCGGTGCCGCGGTCATTGTGAGGGTGAAGAGACACAATCACGCTCTCCCGATTATTTAAGTTGCGGCACATCCACTCAATTGAATCTGCATAAACATTAGGTGTTGCCATTTCAACAGTTGCTGGAAGATTCATGATCGTCTTCCACTGTGGGGTTGGCTTCCACACATCATTGACGGCGTTACAAACCTCAACGGCAAACTCAAGTTCGGTTCCTGTATAAGACTCAGGTGAATACTCAAAGGAAACCTTGGTTTCAGGAACAGTTGCTACTAAATCTAAACAAATCTTGGCTGCATCTGTTGCAATCTTTTTAATGCCATCTTTATCTAGTCCAAAAACAACTCGGCGCTGCAACGTTGAGGTCGAGTTGTATAAGTGAACAATCGCTTGCTTTGAGCCCTTGATTGATTCAAAGGTACGAATAATCAAAGACTCTCGAGCTTGAGTTAAAACCTGAATAACCACATCATCTGGAATTAAGTTCTCATCAATAATTTTGCGAACAAAGTCAAAATCAGTTTGGCTCGCACTTGGAAATCCCACTTCAATTTCTTTGTAACCCATGGCAACTAAAAGTTTGAACATGGCCAACTTGCGTGGTGTGTCCATTGGATCAATCAGCGCTTGATTTCCATCGCGAAGATCAACTGAGCACCATTGAGGCGCTTTAGTAATTTTTTTGTTAGGCCATGTGCGATCTACAAGATCTACAGGGTGAAAGGGCTCATAGCGATGCACTGGCATCTTTGATGGGCGCTGCTGAGGGAAGTTCACTTGCTTAGGGTAACGCGTGTATTAAAGGACGGGCAAATAGCGATCAAGTTCAAAAGCGCTGACTTGGCGGCTGTACTCAAGCCATTCTGCCCGCTTATTGCGTAACACATATTCAAATACATGCTCCCCTAGGGTTTGGCGAACTAACTCGCTCTTTTCCATTTCAATGATTGCTTCATTCAGATTTGAAGGCAGTGCAACAGCATCCTTTGAGTCACTTAAAACATACTTTTCTTCAACACCTTTAAGGCCTGCAGCCAACATCACCGCGTAGGCAAGGTATGGATTACATGCTGTATCTGGTGATCTGAATTCAATTCGTGTTGAGTTTTCCTTCTTTGGCTTATACATAGGAATTCGAACGAGTGCGCCGCGATCGCTCTGACCCCAATTAGCTATTGCTGGTGCTTCTCCTCCGCCATGTAAACGCTTATAAGAATTGACCCACTGGTTCGTGATTGCGGTGATTTCTGGTGCGTGCTTAATGAGCCCTGCAATAAATGAACGTCCAACAGAAGAAAGGTTAAATTCTGCATTTGGATCATAAAATGCATTGTCTTCACCTTTAAACAAAGAAACATGAGTATGCATTCCGCTACCTGGATGATCGGTAAATGGCTTTGGCATAAATGAGGCATGGAAACCTTGATCCATGGCAACCTCTTTAATAACATGGCGAAAAGTCATGATGTTGTCGGCAGTAGATAGCGCATCTGCATCTCGTAGATCGATTTCTTGTTGACCTGGTCCACCTTCGTGATGTGAAAACTCAACGCTAATACCCATCGCTTCAAGCAAAGTAATTGCCTGCCTGCGAAAGTCGTGGCCCACTGCAGCAGGTGTGTGGTCAAAGTATCCACCTTGGTCAACAGGCACTGGTGCAACACCTGTTTCAGGAGTGCTCTTAAACAAGAAGAATTCAATTTCAGGGTGTGTGTAACAGGTGTAACCCATTGTTGCGGCTTTATCTAAAATTCGGCGCAAAACATTGCGGGGGTCAGCTGGTGAGGCAGAACCATCTGGCATGGTGATGTCACAAAACATTCGAGCTGCCCCTGGTGCTTCGGTGCGCCATGGCAAAATAGAAAATGTTGCTGGATCTGGTTTTGCTAACATGTCAGATTCAGTTACACGCGCAAATCCTTCAATTGAAGAGCCATCAAAGCCAATTCCTTCATCAAATGCATTTTCAAGTTCAGCTGGTGCAATCGCTACAGATTTCAAAAATCCCAATACATCGGTAAACCACAAACGCACAAAGCGAATATTGCGCTCTTCCAGGGTGCGAAGTACGAACTCTTGCTGCTTATTAAGATCTGTAGACATAAGACCCATTCTTACAAATGCAAGTTACGGCTGTGTTAACTACTCCTAGATAACAAAGAAATCAGCGTGATCAAGCATGGTTCTTGGCGCTAAATCTTTAGTAATGACCGCGTTAGCGCTAATTCTAGATCCCTCGCCAACGGTGACATTTCCGAGCACCCGTGCCCCAGCGCCAATAATCACATTATTTTCAATGGTCGGATGGCGGTTACCCTCTTCAATCCCACGAGCACCCAGTGTTACATCGTGATACATCATCACATCATCACCGATAACTGAAGTTGCACCGATGACAACACCCATACCGTGGTCAATAAAAAAGCGACGGCCTATTTTTGCTGCTGGATGAATTTCAATTCCGGTTGAAGAACGCACCAAGTTGGAATGAATACGCGCAATCAATTTGAGTCGGCGGTTCCATAAGAAATGTGAAATTCGATGTCCCCAAATCGCATGCACACCTGGGTATGCCAAAGCGACCTCTAAACGATTACGCGCAGCCGGATCATGGCTCAGCGCGTTATCAAGGTCTTCAATGATGCGACTTAATATTGGCATGAATTAGTCAACCAAATCCTCATAGAGAACTGTTGATAGATAACGCTCACCATTTGACGCACAGATAACAACGATGTTCTTGCCTGCAAACTCTGGACGCTTTGCAATCTCTGAAGCCGCCCACAACGTTGCACCAGATGAAATACCAGCAAGGAAGCCTTCTTCTGCACCAGCACGGCGTGCATACTTAATTGCATCTGCCGCTGTTGCATCCAAGATTTCATCATAAACGGTGCGATCTAAAACATTAGGAATGAAGTTAGCTCCAATTCCTTGAATTGGGTGTGGTCCTGGCTCTCCACCATTTAAAATTGGAGATGCAGCTGGTTCGACACCAAACACCTTAATTGCAGGATTCTTTTCCTTTAAGTATTGCCCAGTACCAGTAATTGTTCCGCCTGTACCAATGCCTGAAATGAATGCATCAACCTTGCCATCTAGATCGCGCCAGATTTCTGGTCCAGTTGTTGTGCGGTGAATAAAAGGACCTGCTTCGTTTTCAAACTGGCGAACTAACACAGCGCCAGATTCGGCAAGCTTTTCTGCAGCAGCAACTGCGCCCTTCATGCCTTCACCAGCTGGAGTTAGTACTAACTCTGCTCCGTATGCACGAATGAGCTTGCGACGCTCCTTTGAAACTGACTCTGGCATCGTCATAATCGCCTTATATCCACGTGCTGCCGCAACCATTGCAACTGCAATTCCGGTGTTTCCAGATGTTGCTTCAACAATTGTTCCGCCTGGCTTTAGTTCACCACTTGCTTCTGCAGCATCAATCATGGCAACGCCAAGACGATCCTTCACAGATGAAGTTGGGTTATAGAACTCGAGCTTGGCATAAACGTTTCCCGCCGCGCCATCTGTGATCTTGTTGATACGCAGTAATGGTGTGTTTCCAAAAATTTCTGTGATGCTGTTATAGACCTTCATAGTTCTCCCCTAAAAATAGTTTTTGATTTTGGTGAAATGGTGAAAAATTGACTGGCAGCGAAAAAGCAAAAGAACTAGCAGCTACAAGATGTGGAGAGGCAGAAATCAACAACACGGTTTCGTGTAAATAACCAGTTGATGATCGTAAGCATGTGCAAATTCTACTGAATTGATTTATTTAAGCGAGTTGCAAATGATTTGCAGGTTACTGCTCATTCCAGCGTGAGGTCATTGGCAGGCGGCGATCTTTTCCAAATGCTCGCGCAGAGACCTTGGTGCCAGGTGGATATTGGCGACGTTTGTATTCAGCCTTATCAACTAGTGAAATAACACGGCGCACTAATTCAGGGTCAAAGCCATCGGCAAGTAGTACTTGGTAGCCATGATCCTCATCAACATATGCTCGCAGCACCTGATCCAACAGTTCATAGTCAGGCAATGAATCAGAATCCTTTTGATCTGGACGCAGTTCAGCACTTGGCTCTTTTGTTATTGATCGCTCAGGAATTGGTGGGGTTTGCCCGCGCTCCACCGCCACCGCATTTCGATATCTAGCAAGCGCCCACACATCAGTTTTATAAATATCTTTAATCGGAGCAAAGCCGCCTACGGCATCTCCATAAAGTGTTGAATATCCAACAGCTAACTCACTCTTATTGCCTGTGGCCAAAACTAGGTGGCCCTCTTGGTTAGAAATACCCATCAAAGTGGTTCCGCGAACTCGCGCCTGCAGATTCTCTTCAGCTAAACCATTTAAAACAAGGTTGGCCATATAGGCATCAACCATCGGTGCAATCGGTGTGGTTCTGAAGTGAATGCCGGTGGCATCTGCCAAAGTCTGGGCATCTTCGACAGAATGACTCGATGAATACTTACTTGGCATTGCAACACCATTGACCCGCTTGGCACCCAAGGCATCAATTGCAATTGCAGCCACCAATGCCGAATCAATACCACCAGATAATCCAAGGACTACAGATTTAAATCCATTCTTGCCAACATAATCACGAAGGCCCATAACAAGGCCCTGCCACATTTCGGCTTCATTGGACAAACGTGTTTCAACTGCTGGTGCTACAGAATCAGCATGAGAAGTTTGTTCTTCAGAAATTACTACATCTGGTCGTGAACTACCTTCGGCACATTCAATATCAACAACTATGAGTTGATCATCAAACTGGGCGGTGCGAGCAATTACTGCTCCATCTTTGCCAACAACAATGCTGTCGCCATCAAAAACCAAATCATCCTGACCACCTGTCATGTTGACGTAAGCAACAGGTGCTCCAATTTCCTGGGCCCGCTTTTGAACTAGCGCCAATCGGACATCATCTTTGTTGCGCTCAAACGGTGAGCCGTTCGGAACAACCAATAAGCCAGGGGTTCTCTCTGAAATTGTTTCTAGTGAATGCCAAATGTCTTCACAAATTGCAACTGCTACATCAACACCATGGATTCGCACTACAAGGGTTTGATCCCCGGCCACAAAATTTCGAAACTCATCAAAGACGCCGTAATTGGGTAAGTGGCGCTTTACATATCTAGCCTTGATCTTTCCCTCATGGATTACCGCAACTGCGTTCTTAGGCCCTTTGTCCAGATACCCAACAACTGCCACTAAATCACCAGTAATTCCAGCGGCAATCTCTTCGACAGCTTTGATGCTGGCTGCTTGAAAAGATGGTCGAAGTGCTAGATCTTCAACGGGGTATCCAGTCACAATCATTTCGGGGAAAACAATCAGATTTGCGCCTTGCCCTTGAGCATCTCTTACTGACTTAGAAATGAGCCCAGCATTGCCCGCAAGGTCACCAACGGTTGGGTTGATTTGGGCTAGCGCCACGCGCAACTTCATTTTTCAAGTGTAACGGGGGTACCCTTTGCCTTGTACCCGGGGACTGCTTCAGGCGGCTTCGAGGAGAGGAAATAATGGAAACTTTATATGGCGGTGCGCTGCATCGACGCGTCACAATTGTGGATCTAGCCGCTGCCAAAGGGCGCGGTGAAAAGTGGGCCATGCTCACTTCCTATGAATCCATGACCGCTGAAATCTTTGATGAGGCAGGAATTCCAGTGCTGCTAGTTGGAGATAGCGCCGGCAATAATTTCTTAGGTGAAGAGAACACCATCCCGGTAACAGTTGATGAGTTAATCCCCCTTGCTCGCGCGGTAGTCCGCGGCTCACAGCGGGCCATGGTTGTTGCAGATCTGCCCTTTGGATCCTATGAAGCATCTGCCGAATTAGCCCTTGCAACATCGGTTCGCTTTTTCAAAGAGTCTGGGGTGATGGCGGTAAAGCTTGAAGGTGCCCAGATTGAAACTGTGAAAAAACTTGTCGCTAGCGGAATTCCAGTGATGGGCCACCTTGGCTTAACCCCGCAATCGATGCATCAATTAGGTGGCTACAGAGTCCAGGGCAGAGCTGATGGTGATGTAATTGTCGAAGCTGCAAAAGCTCTACAGGCAGCTGGAGCCTTTGCCATTGTCTTAGAACTTGTCCCAGCAGAATTAGCTGCTCGAATCACCGCTGAATTAACCATTCCAACTATTGGAATTGGTGCTGGCGTTAATTGCGATGCCCAGGTTCTGGTGTGGACAGACTTGATGGGCATCACCAAAAAGGCCCCAAAATTAGCTAAGGCATATCGCAATTTAAGAGCGGAAATGTTGGCGGCAACAGCAGAGTTTGCCGCCGATGTTCGCTCTGGCCAATTCCCCACCGAGGCCCAAACCTTCAACTAGTCCCAACTTCAATTAAGGTAGCGGCGTGGCCCGATACGCAATTGATCTCGCACCTTTACGAAAGTCCAAGGACTTTTCCTTATTGTGGGCTGCCGGTTTGATCTCCTACTTCGGCTCGATGATCACCTATGTTGCGGTGCCCTTTCAAATCAAAGAACTGACCGGCTCTTATGTTGCAGTTGCCATTAGTGGCTTAGTGGAAATCCTTCCCCTGATCATCTTTGGCCTTTATGGCGGAGTTTTAGCCGATGCCCTAGATCGCAAGAAATTGATTTGGGTAACCGAGCTACTCTCCCTTCTTTTCACCGCAATTTTGCTGATTAATTCCATGATGGATTCACCTAGCCTGCTACTGATCTACATCGTCTCAGGATTATTTGCTGCAACCAGTGGATTGCGCCAACCTGCGATGCAGGCAGCCCTTCCTCGGCTTGTCGATCATGAAGATATGACAGCTGCTGCGGCGTTGATGAGTTTGCGTTGGCAAATTGGCGTGATTGTGGGGCCAGCCATTGGTGGAATTTTGATTTCAACATATTCAGTGGCAGTTGGCTATGCCGCAGATATTGCAACCTTCATCATTTCAATTGCATTAATCGCCTTTATGAAAAACATCCCACCCTCCCACGAGGCTGAAGCCCCATCCCTGTCAGCATTAATTGATGGTGTGAAATATGCATTCAGCCGAAAGGATTTACTGGGCACCTACCTCATTGATTTGGCTGCAATGTTTTTTGCGATGCCCACCGCACTTATTCCATTTTGGGCCGATCAGTTAGGTGCACCGTGGGCCCTGGGTCTGCTCTATGCCGCAGGAACAATTGGTTCTATTGCAATTGTCCTCACAAGTGGTTGGGCAAAAAATGTTCACTTCTATGGTCGGGCAATTATGTGGGCAGCAATTGGTTGGGGCGTAGCCATCGCCTTATCGGGTGCGACTAATTACCTATGGCTGGTACTTCTGTTTCTCACTTTGGCTGGTGCATCGGACATGATTAGCGCCCTCTTTAGATCTGCAATGTGGAACCAAACCATCCCCGACAATCTTCGCGGACGCCTTGCCGGAATTGAGTTGCTCTCTTATTCAATAGGACCACTAGCCGGTCAGATGAGAGCAGCTTCTATGGCTGCGGCTACTACTTTAAGTATCTCGGTAACAAGTGGTGGAATCATTTGTGTGATCGTGGTCGTGCTACTGGCCAGTTTCTTGCCGGATTTCAGAAAATTCGACATCAGAACCAACAAATATGCCCTCGAAAACCAGAAAATGGCGGAAAAATTACCCACAAACCCTCAATCCGAGGAGGAGATTTCATAACTTGACAGATTTTTGTGGGATTTTTACAAGTTTTCGCAAAATCAATACATCATGTAAATAAAAAATGGCGAAATCTTCGCAAATGCATAAATATTTTCAAATATAAATTTGCGACACGCGCTAAATAATTTGTCACAAAATGTTGGCATTTTTGCCCAAATGATGTCACGCTTATCCACGAACAGGTTTGGGTGACGGATCCGAACCATTCCGATAGGAGAAGTACGTGGCCGCAGCAAAGAAAGCAGCACCAAAGAAGCGCAAGAAGGCAGCAGCACCAGCTGCACCAAAGAAGCGCC
>JAIOWZ010000014.1 GCA_021741905.1 Candidatus Planktophila sp.
ATCAAACTAGGTTCCAAGGGAGCTATTGCGGTCAATGGAAATGACAGTGCAAAGGTTTCAGCGGTCACAACTAATGTCGTCGACACAACTGGTGCTGGAGATTCATTTGCTGCAGGCTTTATTCCGAAGTGGCTAGAAACGAGTGACTTAACTCAAGCCCTCACCGCAGGTGCAGCCCTTGCTGCAAAGTGTGTTTCATCCGTTGGGGCGCGCCCTCCCCTAAATTAGCGGTGACTCTTGGCAGAATGCCCCAATGGCAACTGCGAAGACTCCCGCGAAATCTGCGGCAAAAGGTAAGAAACCTGCTGGACCAAAGCCCGGTGAATATCCAGGAAAGATCGTTGACATCGATGTTTCCAAGGAAGTCTCTGACTCCTTTCTTGAATATGCATACTCGGTAATTTATTCACGCGCACTCCCTGATGCACGCGATGGATTAAAACCTGTTCATCGTCGCATCTTGCATCAGATGGCAGATATGGGTCTTCGCCCAGAACGTGGTCACGTTAAGAGCGCACGTGTTGTTGGTGAAGTAATGGGTAAGTTGCACCCTCACGGTGATGGCGCAATCTATGACGCACTTGTTCGTATGGCACAGAGTTTTTCCATGGGATTGCCGTTAATTGATGGTCACGGAAACTTCGGTTCCCTAGATGCTGGACCTGCAGCCATGCGTTATACCGAGGCACGTTTAGCACCAGCTGCTATGTCTATGGTTGCAGAAGCAGATGAAGACACAGTTGATTTTGGTCCTAACTATGACGGTCAGCTCTCTGAGCCCGTAGTTCTGCCTGCTGCATACCCAAACCTTCTTGTTAATGGTGGTTCAGGTATTGCTGTTGGTATGGCAACAAATATGGCACCTCACAACTTAGGTGAAGTTATCGCTGCCACTAAGTATTTAATTGAAAATCCAACAGCAACTATCAAGCAGTTAATGAAGTTTATTCCAGGTCCAGATTTTCCTACCGGTGGAGAAATAGTTGGACTAGATGGTGTGCGCGAGGCATACTCAACAGGTAAGGGATCATTTAAAGTTCGCGCATCTGTTGAAATTGAAAAGGTTTCAACTCGCAAGATGGGTATCGTCATCAAGGAGCTTCCTTACACAATCGGACCTGAAAAGGTTGTTGAGCGTATTGCCGCCCTTGTTAAGGCGAAAAAGATTCAAGGAATCAGCGACATCATTGATCTTTCTGATGGTCAGACAGGTACCAATGTTGTCATTGAGATTAAAACTGGCTTTGAGCCTGAAGAGGTTCTAGAGAAGCTCTATGCGCTTACCCCCATGGAAGATGCCTTTGCAATCAACGCTGTTGCCTTAGTCAAGGGCAAGCCACAAACACTTGGACTTAAAGAACTACTAAGAGTCTTCATTGATCACCGCATCGAAGTTGTTCGTCGCCGCTCTGAATTCCGCAAAGCAAAGGCCGAAGGCAGACTTGGTCTAGTCGATGGACTACTTAAGGCGATTATCGATATCGATAAGGTCATCAAGATCATTCGCGGATGCGATGATGCTGCTCAAGCTAAAGAGAAGTTGATCAAAGACTTCAAGTTAAATGATGAGCAAGCAACATACATCTTGGATATGCCACTTCGTCGTTTAACAAAGATGAGCAAAATCGAACTTGAAACTGAACAAAAGGAGTTAAAGACAGTTATTGCAGAGCTCACAAAGTTACTCAAGAGTGAAGATGCAATCAAAGCTCAGGTTTCTGATGAACTAACAGCCGTTGGTAAGTCATTTGCTACTGCCCGACGCACTCGAATTGGTGCTGCTTAAACCCAGCCGATAGACTCGGGTGTGATTTCAACTCAAGCCCTCGAACTACGAGCAGGTGCACGCCTTTTAGTTAAAGGTGTAACTGTGCGTATTAATAGCGGCGACCGCATTGGTTTTGTGGGTCGAAACGGTGCCGGTAAATCAACTCTTGCCAAAGTTTTAGCTGGTGAAAATATGCCAGCAGGTGGCGCTGTAAATCGCACCGGAAAAATTGGTTACCTCCCCCAAGATCCACGAACCGGTGATGAACCTGGCACGGTGATTGATCGAATCCTTTCGGCCCGTGACCTTGATCAAATTGCCGCCCGCATGCGCTCTGTTGAAGAGGAGATGGCAACAGCCCAAGGCGAAGCACTTGAAAAAGCGATGGATCGATATGGACGCGTTGAATCAGAGTTTTCTGCAGCAGGTGGCTATGCCGCAACAGCAGAGGCTGAAGCAATAGCCACATCCCTTGGTGTGTCAGAGGCGGTCTTTGGTAATGAACTCTCGACTCTTTCTGGTGGCCAGCGCCGTCGTATCGAGTTAGCTCGTATTCTCTTTAGCGGCGCAGAGACACTGCTACTGGATGAGCCAACTAACCACTTAGATGCTGATTCCATTGTGTGGTTGCGCGAATTTCTATCTAAGTACTCTGGCGGATTAGTAATTATTTCCCACGATGTGAACTTAATTGAAACAGTTGTGAACAAGGTTTTCTACCTAGATGCCAACCGTAACTGCATCGATGTATATAACTTGGGCTGGAAGGCTTATCTATTGCAGCGCGAACAAGATGAACACCGCCGTAAGAAGGAGCGCGCTAACGCAGAAAAGCGTGCAGAGATTTTGCAGAAGCAGGGCGAGAAGATGCGCGCAAAGGCATCTAAGGCAACAGCGGCCCAAGGCATGTTACGCCGTGCTGAAAAACTTCGAAGTGGTCTAGATGATGTTCGAGTCGCAGACAAGGTTGCAAAACTTCGCTTCCCAACCCCTGCCCCTTGTGGCAAAACTCCCCTATCTGGTGAAGAGCTCTCAAAGAATTATGGTTCTCTTGAAATCTTTACAGATGTTTCATGTGTGATCGACAAGGGTTCACGCGTTGTAATTCTTGGACTTAACGGTGCAGGCAAGACAACTCTGCTTCGTATTTTGGCTGGGGAACTTGAATCAGATACCGGCAAAGTTGAACATGGCCATGGTTTAAAGATCGGCTACTACGCCCAGGAGCACGAATCACTTGATTTTGAACGCACGATCTTAGAAAACATGATGTCTGCGACCCCTGATATTGCTGAACCAGAAGCGCGAACCACATTGGGTTCATTCCTATTTGTTGGCGATGATGTTCACAAACCCGTCAAAGTTTTATCAGGTGGTGAGCGAACACGTTTAGCGTTGGCTGTTTTGGTTGTATCTGCAGCAAATGTGCTACTTCTAGATGAGCCAACAAACAACTTAGATCCCGCATCTCGCGCCGAAATTCTTGGCGCATTGGCCGAATATCAAGGTTCAGTCATCATGGTTTCCCACGATGAAGGCGCTGTGCAGGCGTTAAAGCCTGAGCGAGTGATCTTGTTACCGGATGGCGATGAAGACTTGTGGAAAGAGGAGTACTTCGACTTAGTCTCTATTGACTAGGGCCTGCTTACTTTTACTGTATCTCCATTTTGATCACGAGAGATAACTTCAATTCGCACCCCATCAACTGTTATGACATCACCCACGCGAAGTGCGGCATCAGTAAATTGTGAATCAGTTGAGCCGGGACGACGCTGAACTTTCCAGCCACCTTTAATGGATTGAATTGTCATATCAACTGTATAGACAAGTGCTCCCTCTTGCGATGCGGTCAAAACATCGAAGCCCTCATTGCGACGAGACTCAATAACTAAAATCTTTGAACTAGAAAGTCTTACAACTATTGCCTTTGTTAGATCGTTGACTCTCTCAATTGGATTTATCTGCTGTGTTACCCCAGTTACATTTAGATCAATTACATTGATGCAATTAATTTGAGAATCGGTTAACCATCCCAATAAATACCTATTCCATGAGTTCAACTCAGTTGCGCCAATAGACCAGTTATTTGACATCAGATCCCATGTGCCATAAACCGCATCACCTGGATTTACATACAAATCATGCAAACCAAAGAGGTGGCCAGTTTCATGTGAAATCCAACGCCAAGGAGATCCACGTGCAATGCTGCTCCATGCATCTGCGCCAGATAAAGTGATATTTGTTACGGGGCCATCATTGGTTGCAATGCCAGCTGAATTAAGAGGACCTGCTGGCCCATATGCAATGGATGCCCAAGGAATTTCGCGGGGACTTAAGACATAAACAACATCAAATTGTGAGTAATCAACTAGTGGATCAGCGGTCTCAATAGCCAACTTCCAGTAGGAGTAAGGGTCGCCTTGATTCCACGTTCCCAACTTGTGGAAGGTTGAACTCACTGGCATGCGAACCCAGTTTTTTAACACCTGATAATCGAACTTAACTTTGTTTCCCGACATTTTGTAGAAGAAATCATTCTGGGCATCAGTCATAGGTGTGAATTCCTCAGCAGGTGGCCTTTGTCCCACAACATCTGCAAAATCAACTGGGACGATCAGAGCCCTAATTGTTCCAAAACTTGGCAGGCGTCCTGGTGCTTTAGGAAATCCCACTTGCATTTGAGTGTTACCAGTTTGGTCAAGTAACTGGCATTGAGTGGTTGGCACAAATTTATTGGCAGGAGTGGTCTGGAATAAATCAACTGTTAACGTAAAGAATCCAGCAGCATTTGCTGACATCCCAGGAATCGAAAGCACTCCAGAACTATTAACAATGGCCGAATAGCGCTTACGAAGATATTGCGTTGTATTTGGTTCCACAATGTCAAAAAGATAAGAGCCTGGAATTAAGTTTGCATAAAAACTACCGTCAAAATTGCCTAGAAATAACTTCCACTCCCCGCCAGATAATTGAATATATACACCTGGCGAACCAGCTTTTGTAGTCTTACTGCTCGGGTTATAAATCCAGAGCTTTACATTCGTTCCTGCAGGTGCGGCTTGTACGGAAACGGGAAGATCAAAACTTGCTTCAAGATTTGCTGGGTTCCCACCAGCGCCACCGGTGTAAACAGTTATTCCTTTGACAGGAGGCGCTATCGCCCCACTGACGAGAGGTGTGGGAGTTGGTGTGGGAGTTGAAGTCGGTGTGGGAGTTGAAGTCGGTGTGGGAGTTGGTGTGGGAGTTGGTGTGGGAGTTGGAGTCGGTGTGGGAGTTGGTGTGGGAGTTGGTGTGGGAGTTGGTGTGGGAGTTGGTGTTGGAGTTGGAGTTGGAGTTGGTGTTGGAATTACAGCAACTGGCTTACTCCACACAAGTTTCTTGCCAGATTTTATGCAGGTAAATTTGTTTGATTTATAAGTTTGCTTTTGCCCAAGCTTGCTACATGCTTTTCCAGCCACAGGTGCTGCTGCATTACTGGCGGGAACAATAAGAAGACCAGCGCTTAAGACAAGAATTGCTAAGTAGGCTCTCCGGCGCATCCTCAAAGGATAGTAGGGATTAAGACTTAAGCGTCGATGTGCTCGCGATCAATCTCCGCGTTAGCAATAAATTCTTTACGAGGCGCCACATCGCTACCCATCAATAGCTCAAACATTGCCTCGGATGCTGCTGCATCTGAAACGGTAATTCGGCGCAAGGTGCGGGCATCTGGATCCATCGTTGTTTCACGAAGCTGATCCGCATCCATTTCGCCAAGGCCTTTATAGCGCTGAATTGGTTCCTTCCAACGCTTACCGGTCTTTTTGAGATCTGCAGTTACGCGCTTCATCTCATCATCACTATATGTGTAGATGTACTCGCCCTTCTTGCCTCCCCCGCCCATAACTTCGATGCGGTGCAGAGGAGGGATTGCAGCAAATACGCGACCTGAGTCAATGAGTGGGCGCATATAGCGATACATCAAAGTCAATAACAAGCAACGAATGTGAGCGCCATCAACGTCAGCATCTGACATCAAGATAATGCGGCCATAGCGTGCTTCATCTAATTCAAAGGACTTTCCAGAACCAGCACCAATTACCTGAATAATCGAGCCACATTCTTTGTCTTCAAGCATTTGGGAAAGTGAGGCTTTTTGCACATTAAGAATTTTGCCTCGAATAGGCAAGATCGCTTGGAACTCGCTATTACGCGCAGCCTTGGTTGTGCCGAGCGCCGAGTCACCTTCCACGATGAACAATTCTGTCCGTGTCACATCCTCTGAACGACAATCTGAGAGCTTCGTAGGAAGTGATGATGACTCAAGTGCGTTCTTGCGACGCTGTAGATCTTTGTGTGCACGAGCACTAATACGTGTGCGAGATGCTGCAGCGATCTTTTCTAGAACAAGGCGTCCGTTTGCCTTATCAATACGCTTGGTTGTGTTGAAATACTCTTTCATCTTGTCGGCAACAACGGCTGAGACAATTCGTGTAGCTGCTGCAGTTCCTAGAACTTCCTTTGTCTGACCTTCAAACTGTGGTTCAGACATACGAACTGTCACAACAGCGGTTAATCCTTCAAGGATGTCATCTTTAATAACATCTGCTTCCTTGTTAGCCAAAGTCTTAGTTGATCTCAACGCTTCATTAATCACCTTAACAAGTGAGCGTTCAAAGCCAAGGACGTGAGTTCCACCCTTTGGCGTTGCGATGATGTTTACAAAGGAGCGCTGGGTAGTCTCAAAACCATTGCCCCACTTCATCGCGATATCAACTTCCATGTCGCGCTCTACCTCGGTCGAAACCATGTGGCCCTTGTCATCAAGTACTGGAACAGTCTCTTGATAGTGACCAGTACCGTAGATACGAATGACATCACCAACAGCCTCATCTGGCTGCAGATAATTACAATATTCAGTAATTCCACTCTTGTGGAAGAAGGTTTCAGTCGTCTTAGTCTTTGTACGATTGTCATTAACAATCAGCGTTAATCCTGGGACTAAATAGGATGTTTGGCGAGCACGTGCATAAATATCTTCTAAGTCCAGCTCTGCTTCCTTCAAAAAGATTTGGCGATCACTCCACCATTTAATGCGTGTGCCTGTTACCTTCGATGAAATCTTTCCAATTACACGCAAACCTGATTTTGGTTCGAAGGGTGCCTTTGGTCCATCGCCATCAAAAATACCTGCAGTTCCGCGTTGGAATGACATCCAATAAATTTTGCCATCACGATCAACTTCAGCATCTAAGCGTGAGGCAAGTGCGTTAACAACAGATGCACCAACACCGTGCAGACCACCGGAGGCTGCATATGATCCACCACCAAATTTTCCACCAGCATGTAATTTTGTAAGAACAACTTCCACACCAGTCAAACCAGTTTTTTGTTCCTTATCTACCGGAATACCGCGACCATCATCATGGACTTCAACAGATCCATCTGACTCAAGATTGATTTCAATCTTCTTGCAATGCCCAGCTAACGCCTCATCAACAGAGTTATCAATAATTTCCCACAAGCAGTGCATGAGGCCACGTGAATCGGTGGAACCGATATACATTCCTGGGCGCTTGCGAACTGCGTCTAGGCCCTCTAGGACCGCTAAATCTTTTGCGGTATAGCTATCTTGCGAAGGGGTCGCAATTACATCTTTCTCGGCCATGGGGCGAAAGATTATCTTCCTCACCCCTTTTTTGTGCTTAAGCGCGCCGAATACATCTCAGATAGTGGAAATTGTCGACTCTCAGCGTTAAATCAGTGTTAATTAAGTAAAAAAGATTAAAAACAACAAGCGGGGAATTAATAAATGTGGTTTCCTGTTCCATAGAGAAGTTCATGGAAACGGAGAGAGATATGTCAGAACAGTTATTGCTTGAATCAGTACCTCTTAACGCTCTAGATCGATGCGATCGGTGCGGCGCCCAAGCTTATGTCCGTGCAGTACTTCTCAACGGCGGAGAACTCATGTTCTGTGCTCATCACGGCAAGGAATACGCTGAAAAGCTAAAGCCAATTGCCGCAAAGATTCTAGATGAATCAGAAAAGTTGATTGAATCTAAAAACTAGATTTATATCAAAAAAGCCCTTATGCGATTAACGCGTAAGGGCTTTTTTGTTGGTGAATCTTAATCTAGATAGTCGCGCAGCACTTGACTGCGTGATGGGTGACGAAGCTTTGACATTGTCTTTGATTCAATCTGGCGAATACGTTCACGAGTAACTCCGTAAACCTTTCCGATCTCATCAAGTGTCTTTGGTTGTCCATCTGTTAATCCAAAGCGCATTGCAACCACGCCTGCTTCACGTTCTGACAAAGTGTCTAGAACTGAGTGCAACTGTTCTTGTAACAATGTGAATGAAACTGCATCGGCTGGAACTACAGCTTCAGAGTCTTCAATCAAATCACCAAACTCTGAATCTCCTTCTTCACCAAGTGGAGTGTGAAGTGAGATTGGTTCGCGACCATACTTTTGAACTTCAACAACCTTTTCGGGTGTCATATCAAGTTCTTTAGCTAACTCTTCTGGAGTCGGTTCACGACCAAGATCTTGAAGCATCTGGCGCTGAACACGTGCCAACTTATTAATAACTTCAACCATGTGCACAGGAATACGGATCGTGCGCGCCTGGTCTGCCATCGCGCGAGTAATTGCCTGGCGAATCCACCATGTTGCATATGTTGAGAACTTATAACCCTTTGTATAGTCGAACTTCTCAACTGCGCGAATAAGACCCAAGTTACCTTCCTGGATCAAGTCCAAGAACAGCATTCCGCGGCCGGTATAGCGCTTAGCAAGTGAAACAACCAGACGTAGGTTTGCCTCTAGTAAGTGGTTCTTTGCGCGCTTTCCATCTTCCACAAGCCATTCAAGTTCACGCTTATATTTCTTTTCAAGCTTCTTCTCGTGCTTCAATTTCTCTTCAGCAAATAGACCAACCTCTACCCGTGTTGCAAGCTCTACTTCAAGCTCTGCGTTCAGCAAGGCAACGCGGCCAATCTGCTTTAAGTAATCCTTCACAGGATCTGCTGTTGCACCAGCTGTCATAACAGTCTGTGCCGGAGCGTCATCTTCTTCAGATGCCTTTAATGTAAAGGCATCCTCTTCCTTGCCCTGGGTTGCCTCATCAGCAAGATCCACAACGCGTGGTTGTGCACCCTTTTCTTCTTCGCTGTCGATAATCTCGACAACTTCCTTAATAAGAGTCTCAACATCTTCTAGTTCAACTTCTTCTAACTCAACTTCTTCGCCATCAATTTTTGTAATAACAGTCTTACCGGTCTTGGCATCTACTTTTGGTGCTTCAACCTTGGTAGCAACTGGCTTTGGCGCGATTAACTCGTACTCAGCCTTCTTCAAAATTCGTGACGGTGAACCAAGTCCAGTTTTGCGAAGTTTTTCAACCATTACTGGAACTTCATTTGCGAGCGCGCGGGCCTCATCAACTAAATCTTTGTCAGCCTTCTTTGGAATTCTGTTGATCGATGTAACACCACGCGCATCAAGTTCAGCCAATACTTCGTTTTGGCGAAGCACCGCGTTCTTTGCATCAACAATTTGTTGAACATCTTTTGCAGTTAAATCCTTTTTAAGTTCAATTTTCTTTGCAGGAGCTGCCTTCTTAACTGGCGCTGCCTTCTTTGCTACCGCCTTCTTAACTGGAGCGGCTTTTTTAACGCCAGCTTTCTTTGCAGGAGCGGCCTTCTTAACAACTGCGGCCTTTTTAACTGGCGCGGCTTTCTTTGCAACAGCTTTTTTAACTGGTGCGACTTTCTTCTTCGCAGAAGTTTTCGCCTTCACCTTGTTTTTGAGCGCACTAAATACAGCCACAATTGTCCTTTGATTTTTTCAGCGAGACCGCTGAAGTGATAGGTATATTATAATTTGTCCACAGGGCAAAATGCACATCGAAAACCCCTATTTGGCCAGATTTAAAGCCTCTCTGATCACATTTCCCACGCTTTCAACCTCCACAAGAAAGCCATCATGGCCAAATGGGCTACTAATTGTCACTAAAGGGGCTGCCGCAGGGGCTAATTCGGCGATCTCAGCCTGTAGGCGGGGTGGAAAGAGTCGATCCGTATCAATCGAGACTGCAACCACCGGAATTGTGATTGTGGCCAATGCAGCTCCCACTCCTCCTCGATCTCTGCCAATGTCATGGCTATTCATCGCCTCTGTCAGGGCGATGTAGGTATTGGCATCAAAGCGTTTGGCCAGCTTGTCTGCCTGGTGATCTAGATAGGACTCAACGGCAAAGCGTCCAGTCTCATCACCTTGAAGCTGGCGACCAAAGCGAATATCCATCTCAGCTTCAGTTCGATAGGTCAGGTGGGCAATTCGGCGGGCAATACCCATTCCATCCTCGGGGCCCACTTCTTGTTCGTAATAATCTCCACCATTGAAATGTGGGTCAGATTTAATTGCTCTGATTTGAATCGATGCAGTTCCGATTTGATCACCCGTTGCAACAGCAGATGATCCGATGGTGCAGATCGCACCAACACGTTCTGGCAACTGCACCGCCCATTCAAGTGCGCGCATTCCACCCAGAGATGGACCAACTGCCAGCAAATACTTTTTAATTCCGATCGCATCGGTAAATGCAACCTCTGCTGCAACCATGTCGCGAATTGTCACTGCAGGAAAGCGAGAGCCCCACCGCTTGCCATCTGGTGCAATTGATGATGGGCCAGTAGATCCTTGGCAACCACCAATAACATTGGGGCACACAACAAAATACTTGTCTGTATCAAAGGGCAATCCTGGACCAACCATTGATGGCCACCAACCAGGAACATCAGACCATCCAGTCAATGCATGATTAACTAAAATCGCATTATCTTTTGCTGCGTTTAAACTTCCCCACGTTTGATAAGCAATGGTGACATTTGGCAATGTTTCGCCATTTTCAAGTAGCAGAAGTCCAATTGAGATGAACTTTCGTTCACCTGGATCGTGTGTTTCTAGCCATGCACCTGTTTTTGCCATCGTGTAAAAGTCCTTCACCAGCACTTGCCGCCAAGGCGACCTGTTCGTCACCCGGAGCACCCCGCCGCGGTGGAGGGTTGCCGCCTACTAAGCCGGGGCTAATACGTAGGACTCGTGAACGGTGTAATTCTAGCGACTACCCTTCAAAAATCCCAGCCGTCACTTTAGGGTGAAGCTCTGTGCGCATTGCAGCAAATGCAGCCGCCGGCCAGCCTGAACCAAAGACTCTGCGCAATAAAATCGTCAGTGCGTACTTGGGATCATCAACAGTTGCCCGATCTAGTGCGCGATAGGCAAGTTCATTATCCCCACGTTCATAGGCCAATGTGGCAAACAAGCAGGCCACAGGTGCAACAAAGCCATTAGGTGCGATGCGCAATAAATACAGCCACATATTCCAATAAACATCAAAGGTTTCAGCGTTATGGGTACCCATCGCAAAATCACGGACCTGAATATCTGCAAGCCGGCCAATGACCTGGGAGATCAATTCGACATCACACTCATATCCACGATCTGCAAATTGCATAGATAGATCAATAACTGCAGTTGCCCCATCTCGTTGCAGGAGATTGAGATCATTGCTTGAAGGAGTCAATGCAAAAGTATTAACACTTTCTATGAATTCTATATCTGCGGCAAGAGCAATTGCGGTGATGTTGATGTAGGTGTTTTCAGTTGTCATGGTTTCTTATCCTTTGAAAGTAGTGGGTGCTTTAACGACGGTGACTAATGCGATGGTGATTTTCTTGACAGTTCCGGTGACTGCGCGAGCGGCAGCGTTGTGTGTGTAGGTGCCATTCCAAGTTGTTAACAAAGTGATTTGATAGGTGCCTGGTTGCTTATATGTGTGTTGGATTGTGCCGTTGGGATAAGGAGCACCGTTTTCGGTTGTGGCATAAACACCGCCATCACCAAAGCTCCAGACAAATGACGGGCGCAATGCCACATCAACAACTTCACCGATGATGTCAATGCGACTTTGAAAAAGTGTTGGCAGGTCACACCAGAAATACACCGGAACATTTACCAGCGGTTCAAATTCAGGCTGGTATGCAACACCAGCTGTGGGAACCATCGTGGTTAAGCGATCACTCAAATTGACCTTGGTGACAGCCTTTTTTATGCGAGGTTTATAGGTGCGCTTAACCGTTGGTTTCTTAACAACCGGTTTGACTGCTTCAGCAGGTGGAAAAAACAAAGGTATAGCCTTTGGAGTAGGAGTTACTTTCGGCGCTACTTTTTTAGGAGCTTGGGTAATCGTTTTCTTGACCGTAGTAGAGCCCTTATGGGCTTCGATAATGATTTGATTGTTATCGGTATAGACATTGATGCAGGCTGTTTCTGCGCATTCCTCGGCAGCAACGCCTGCCGGCATGCCCCAAACTGCAAGTAAGAGAACTAGAAATATCGTGAACATGTGCGCCACCATAAATTGCCGATGAGACTGTTCAGGAAGTCATTGCGCTAACTGTGGATAGATGTGACAGGCTAGGAGCATGGCAGCGCGCGATGGTGATGGTTGGGTGCAATGCGCCTGCGGCAATAAGCACTGGGGTCTTAATGGCGCAGCTGGAATCCTGATCCTTCGTGGCACAGAAATCTTGTTACAGCACCGTGCCCCCTGGGTGCATAACGGCGACACATGGGGAATTCCAGGCGGTGCGCGAGATTCTCATGAAAGCACCATTGAAGGGGCGTTTCGGGAAGCGGTGGAAGAAACGGGAATCAACATAGATTTACTGACACCTCTTCATACATTTACCGATGATCACGGTAGTTGGAAATATGAAACTGTTATTGCACGTGCTGCAGCTGGCTTAGTTGCCCATGAAGTCAACGATGAATCTCATGAAGTCCGCTGGGTCGAGATTGAAACAGTAAGTGAACTGCCATTACACCCAAGTTTTGCAAACTCCTGGCCCGAATTAAAGAAATTGCTTAATGACTTTATCGGCCCACGTTAAATCTGCTTCCTCGCTGTGGGCAACAACAACAACTGTTACGCCGCCTTCTGCTAATTTCTGAAGGAGCTGAATAATTCTTTTTCTACTACCAATATCTTGGGCAGCCAGTGGCTCATCAAGAAGTAATACCGGAGTCTTTTGTGCAATGGCGGTAGCAATTGAAACACGTTGGGCTTCTCCCCCAGATAAAGTCGTCACCTGACGACCAGCCAATGTTGTTAATTCAAGAGCCTGCATCACATCTTGAGCAGGCCCAGCCAGCTCGATAATCTGTTGAACGGTAAAGCCCAATGTGTAGCTCTGATTTTGAATTCCCACAGCACGAATCTGTGCAAGTTGTGCGGGCGATGTCAGTATCGGGTGCAGATCATCAATTGTGATGGTGCCTTTAACCGGGGCAATATCACCGGCAATAGCAGCCAACAGCGTTGATTTACCAGAACCATTAGGGCCCACAATTGCCGTGATTGATCCAGCTGGAATCTGTTCGCTGTAATCATAAATAATCTCGCGCCCATCGCGCACGATGGTGATCTCATTAATAGTAATCATTGAGTTTTCCAAACATTATTCTTAACACTCACGAGTGCAATAAGAACTGGTGCACCTATCAGCGAGGTAACCAGGCCAATTGGCAATTCACCTGGTTGAGCCAGGGTTCTAGAAAGAGTGTCTGCAACCACAACTAAGAGCGCTCCAATGATGGCGGTGTGAAGTATCAATTTGCGATGAGTTGGGCCATAGATAAAACGAGCTATGTGCGGTGCTGCAAGGCCAATAAATGCAATCGAGCCAACGGTGCTAACGGCCCCACCGGCAAGTAAGGACAAGGCCACAAGTGCGAGGAAGCGAACGCGTGGTACATCTTCACCTAAATGAAATGCAGTGGCATCTCCTAGTGAGAGTCGATCTAGCGATGGTGAAATTTTCCAGGCAATAGCCCCACCAATAATTGCCGTGATAGTAATCCCCATCAAATTCTCTCGTGTTATTAAGGCCAGGGATCCAAAGTTCCAAAAAGAAATAGAGCGCGCATCAGCTCTTGTCACCATGGCTGATAAAAGGCCAACAATGGCGGTAAAGATGGCCGAGACTGCAATGCCCACAATGATTAATGCAAATGAAGAAAGTTGGGATCGAAGATTTGCTAACTTAAATGTTAGAGATGTTGCAACTAAAGCACCCAGTGCGCCACAAACAATGGCGCCAACAGATCCCACTTGCACAAGACCTGTTAGCACCGCCAACACTGTGCCGAGTGAGGCACCGGCTGTGGTGCCTAATATCGAAGGTTCTGCCAGTGCGTTATTGCAGGCACCCTGTGCCATTAAGCCAGCAAGGGCTAATGACGCACCAACAATGAGACCGGCTACCACGCGAGGAATACGAATCTGCCACAAGATTTCATTACTTCCCGGAGAAAGCAAAGCTGCCCAGAAATTATCAATCTGCACCGCGCCTACATAGACCGCAATGAATGAAGCCAAAAGCAGAGCAATTGCAGGGGCTAACTTCTTCACTTAAGCACTGCACTTACTTTTTGGCTCAAGGCAACAACGAGGGATGGTGTTCGGGGACCAAAGGACAGAAGTAGTGAATCATCGACATCGATAATTGCCTGACTCTTACCTGCCCGTGTCTGGGCAACACCCGGAAGTTTGAGTAAGCCAGATACTCCACCAACGGATTGCAACCCCTTTGTCATGACAATGATTACCTCTGGATCTAGTGCTGCAAGGCTTTCAGCGGTCATCGTATTAAAGGGGCGTGGTAATGACACCGCTCCGACATCGACACCACCTATTGCTGAGATTAAAGAGTCAGCACCTGATCCTGCTCCCCCAATTAAATAAATAGATGAGGTGCCGCGCAAGTATAAAAAGGCAATGCGGGGTTTGCTTGAAAGTTGTGAACTTTGGATCGCACCTGCGATGGCGGCATTGAGTAAAACCCCTTGCGCAGGTGCACCGATGGCTTCTGCAACCGCCGAAACCTTTATCGCAATATCTACCAGGGTCCAGCTTTCAGGTGTTTGCACAACCTTAATTCCAGCAGATCTAATTTGATCAATTGCAGATTTGGGGCCAGTTGATGCATCGATAATTACAAGATCAGGTTTAAGAGCGATTACTTTCTCAGGTAAAACTTGATGTCCAGATGTCACAACTGGAATTGATTCAAGTGTTTTTTCAGTACTTGAAATATCTCGACCAACAAGAATCGATCTGGCATTAAGTGAGGTCATAATCTCTGCAACACCGTTGGCAAGAACTACAACTCGAGAAACTGAAAATGGAGTAGTTGAATCTAATGAGATTGCAGAAACATCACTTTGCGAGATGGTGTTGCTCTGAGAATTCTGTGAATTAGCGCACCCTGTTAACACAATTACCAGTGCAATAACGCCTAATCTCTTCATGGATGTAGTGTGCCAAAACTTTGAACGACAGGTGATCGAGTCCTGTCGGATAAGCATTATGGGGGTCAGATTTAGAGTTCTCCTCATGAGAAAGCTCCTTTTCATAGTGATCGCACTACTTCCCTTTGCAATCACTCCTGCAGCAAATGCTGTCGTACTAAAAGGAGCACAAGGACAGGTTCTGACCGTTTCGGCAACTACTGCCAATAGCGGCTCGATGATCACTGTTAGTGGCAATCGTTTCGATGAAACTATCGGAATCTATTTAGCGTTTTGTGTCGTTCCTGCACCGGGTAAGGCTCCTACGCCATGTGGCGGCGGGGTTAACAAAGCTGGATTAGGAGAAGCCTCATTCTGGATTTCATCTAATCCCCCACCTTATGCAATTGGGCTGACTGAAGAGTTCTTACCCGGAGGCCGATTTACGCACAAAGTAAAGGTTTCAAAGAAAATCGGAAAGTTTGATTGCACAAAAGTAAAGTGCGCAATAACTATTCGAGCTGATCACCTGCGTGGAAATGACAGAAGTTTTGACATGTTTGTTCCAGTAAAAATTAAATAAGGAGAAAAATGAAAAAGATTATCGTCGCCTTAGCCTTAATAGGATCTCTCTTGGTTCCGGCTTCGGCAAACGCTGCCGAAACTAAGTTCACCGGTGCACCTCTGACTAACCTAGATTCACAAGGTGCCACAATCAACATCATGTTGCTGGGAGTTCCTGCAAAGGGTGGTTTATATATTCAGGAGTGTGTTGAAGCACCTGCCGGAACACGATCAGCACTGTGCAATACGGCAGTTCAACTATGGATTTCTACTGCGCGTGGTGCATCCTTCTTGCCTACCGATGTCATCAAGTTCAAGCCCACCGGTAGCTTTGTCTCAGGTGCCGCTACCGTTGATTGCACAGTCTCTAAGTGCGGAATTTTTATGCGCTATGACCACACGGTGCCCGGAGATCTCTCTGAGGATCAATTCATTCCACTCACTTTCAAAGCTGCAACCGCCGAAAATGTCGCCCTTCCAGTTGATGAGATCACAGCCACAATCAACGGAGTTGCTGTCAGCACAAAGGCTCCGATCACCCTTGGGTATCGCCAACTATCGACGGTGTCAGCGGTTTCAAAAGCTGGAGCAACGCTGACCTTTGCATCCTTAGATCCAAACTGCGCGCTCAAAGGAACAGAAATAACACCGCTAAAGGGCGCTGGTGAGTGCGCAATTTCAGTTACCTCTGCAGGAAATACAACAGCATCTGGCATAACAGCGATTCTGCCGATTCGATTAGCACTTGGAGTTCAGACAATTCCTGCGATTGCTGCAAAAAAGTCAGTCAGCCTTGCCACTACAACAAATTTTGGACAGAAAGTTACTTATAAGGCAACTGGTAATTGTTCGATTATGAAAAATACTTTGAATGCAAAAAAGGGTACGTGCACTGTTACTGCAACTGCGGCAGGTCAAGCAGGATTGTTTGCTCCACTGAGCACAAAGGTTGTACTAAAGATTAAATAGAGGTTAGGCCAGCGATGCAGAATGCGGTAGCAGATTTAATCTCTGCTTCTGCATCATGGCCCGCTTCAATACGCTTTGTTGAAGCATCTGTAATTGCTTGGATAAACAAAAGCGCGCGCTGAGTATCTTTAACTCCCATGGCGCTCAATCCGCTCACAAGGGGTGCAAGTAATCCACGGTGGGCGGAGCCAATAGCTGCCGCGCGTTCTTGCGGTAGTGATGTTGCATTCAGCGCCTTTGCTAACAAGTGACGACCATCTGCAATATATGTCAAGGCGCTTTGTATCCAAGCCTCAATGCTTGAAAGTGGCTGGTCGGTATCTGCGACAGCTTCTTGCAAATACTGGGCAAAATTGTTGAGCTCTTCTAACACTAAATCTGCAATCAAATCTGCGCTACTACCAAAGTATTCATATACAGAGGTTCTAGATAATCCCGCTCGCTGTGCAACCGCTGCAACTGTCACAGCAGCTCCCCCAGACTCAAGGGCGATACTTGCAGCAGCTTCGATTAATTGGTTGCGACGCCAATCACGGTGCTGTGCAAGTGTTTCGGTTTCAATGCGAGGCATGAAATTATTCTTTCACTCTTTCAGCAAGTCGTCTCAGTGAGTCTCGGACTACGGCAGCATCTGATGTGCGCCACAGTGGCGGCATCGAGTTAAGTAGGACACTTCCATACCTTTTGGTCACAATGCGCGAATCCAAGATCGCCACTACCCCGCGATCATCAACTGAGCGAATCAGGCGTCCAGTTCCTTGAGCCAACAAAAGCGCTGCCCTAGGCAAAGAAACCTGCATAAATCCACTGCCGCCCTTGGCATCGGCCTGGGCTGCCCGCGCACTCATGACAGGTTCATCAGGGCGTGGAAAAGGAATGCGATCGATTGCAACCAAAATACAACTATTTCCCGGGACATCAACGCCCTGCCATAGCGACATTGTGCCAATCAAAATCGAGGTTTCATCTTTTGCAAACCTAGAAACTAACGGCCCCACTGCGTCTCCGCGCTTTTGCGTAATAATCTTTATGGGTAGCTCTGCTAACACTTTGCGTAAATGAAGATCGGCTGCCTCAACACCGCGCCAGGATGAAAACAGAGCAAGTGTGCGACCACCTGCAGCATCAATTAATTCACCCAGCTCGGTAAGGACTTCTTGACTAGGACCATCACGACCAGGTTCTGGTAAATGCTTTGGCATGTATAAAACACCTTGGTTGGCAAAATCAAAAGGACTTCCCACATCTAACATTTGAATGTTTGCCGGATCTACTTCACCCTCTCTGATTTCAGCGTTCATCTCTTCATTGACCAAAAAGCCAATGCTCTTTGCCATTGAATCAAAGCCATTACCCACTGTGAGGGTTGCCGATGTTGCAATCACTGGAGTCTTCGTCAACAGGTTTTCGCGCAGAACTTCAGAGACAGATAGTGGAGCTAAGTACAAAGTTGAAAAAGTAGGTTCATACCAGAGCACTAAACCATCGCCCATCTTAAGCAAAGTAGTAGCAGTCGTTGCGATCTCATTGACAGCGCCTTTAACGCGTGCTCGCTCGGCCAAGCCATCAGTATCAATAATTTCATCATCTGCAGACATAAACTGAATAATCGCCTTTGATGCTTCCATCACCTTCCGGATAGAAAATTCAAGAGACTGCGGTATTTCTTCAAGGCGACCTTGCGCCCCAAATTCAGATTTAACTGACTCGCCGTAATCCACCATCGATTCATGGAAATCATTTGCCGCCTTGTGAAAAGCATCTGAAAGCTTGCCCGGCATGAACTTGCGAGCCATTGCCGCAGCGCGCAAAACACGGTTGCTCGTTAGCTCATCTGTTACCGCTTGAGTCGCCCGATCCATAAATTCATGTGCCTCATCTAAAATCACACAATCACGCTCTGGCAGGATTGGATGGGAATCCACAATTTCAATTGCTAAAAGTGTGTGGTTGGTAATAACGATATCTGCAGTCTGTGCCTTTGCTTTGGCATTTGCCGCAAAACATTGCGATCCAAATGCACACACATCTGCGCCAACGCATTCACGGCCTGACACGCTATTAGCCGCCCACACTCTGCGATCTACTTCAGGAGCATCATCACGATCTCCTGAGACCCCTGGAGTCTTGGCCCAAGCAATAAGCCGCTTGGCATCTTTTTCAAGGGAAGAGACCTCCATGACTAACTCACCATCAGGATCTACTTCATCACTATTCATCTTTTGCAAACACACATAGTTTCCAACGCCTTTATAGATCGCATAGGAAATTTCGCGGCCTAACTCTTTTTCAAGAGCAGGCACGACAGCAGGCAGATCCCGATCAACTAGCTGGCGTTGTAAGGCAAGAGTTGCTGTTGCCACCAATACCTTTCGGCCATGAACAATGCCTGGAATTAAATAAGCAAGAGATTTTCCTGTGCCAGTGCCAGCTTGAACCATTAAGTGATGACGATTAGTTAATGCATTTGCTACCGCCTCTGCCATTTCAATCTGGCCTTCGCGGGCTGAACCACCAATTGCTTCCACAGCAACATCTAGTGCTCTGCGCACCTTTACTGACATATCGCTCATTAAAGAGCCATCAAATCCATAAACTCATTTACTGGAGTTGCGGCTAACTTGTCATAATCAAGGCAGAGGTCAGCGATCTTCTTTTGCTTGTCCGCGTCATATATACGAGCCAGGTTGATCTTGTATTTCTCAATCAACATCGGAATACCTTCAACGCGACGGCGGGCATGGCCCAGTGGGTACTCAACGGCTACCTCATCAAAGACCCTGCCATCATTGAATTCAACTGTTACAGCATTGGCAATCGACCGCTTTTCTGGGTCATGATAATCAGCCGAGTAGCCGGTGTCTTCAACGCACACGATCTTTTCACGCAAGGCATCAATCCGTGGATCAGCTGCAATGTCATCCTCGTAATCACGAGCAGTTAAGCGACCAAAAACAAACGGCACCGCAACCATGTATTGAATGCAGTGATCACGATCTGCAAAATTGGTAAGTGGTCCCTTTTTATCAATAATGCGGATGCAGGCCTCATGGGTACGAATTGTTATCTTCTTGATGTCATCTGAAGTTTTACCGGCTGCCTGCATCTGCTGATAAATAGTCATGGCAGCTTCCACCGCAGTTTGTGAATGGAACTCTGCTGGAAACGAAATCTTAAACAAAACATTTTCCATCACATAGGAACTGTATGGTCGCTGGAACTTAAATGGTTGCCCCTTGAAGGAGACATCGTAAAAACCCCAAGTCTTTGCAGTCAGCGCTGATGGGTAACCCATCTCGCCTGCTTGTGCCATCAAGGCAAGACGGACTGCGCGAGCTGTTGCATCCCCTGCTGCCCATGATTTGCGAGATCCAGCATTTGGAAAGTGTCGGTAAATACGAAGTGAATGCCCATCAATCCATGCCAGTGAAACAGCGGCCAGTGCTTGATCTCGGGTTAGGCCCATCATCTGCGCCACAACGGCAGTTGATGCGACTTTTACCAAAATAACATGGTCAAGGCCCACCTTATTAAATGAGTTCTCAAGTGCGATACATCCCTGAATTTCGTGGGCTTTGATCATCGCAGTTAATACATCTTTGATCGTAAACTTTTTATCGGTTGTGCGAGAGAGCCAATCAGCTGTTGCAAGAATTCCACCCAAGTTATCTGATGGGTGTCCCCATTCGGCAGCTAACCAGGTGTCATTGAAATCTAACCAACGAATCATTGCACCAATGTTGAAGGCACCTTGAACTGGGTCCAACACATATGTGGTGCCAGGAACCTTGACACCATTTTCAAAGGTTAATCCCGGAACAACTGGGCCTAAAAGCTTTCTGCAGGCTTCATATTCAAGTGATTCCAGGCCACATCCAACTGTGTCCAGAAAACTACTCCATGCAGTTTGATAAGCAACCGGAGATTTAATCTCATAGTTCAGTGCGTAATCAACGATGTCGATGATGACCTGATCATATGGCTGGTTGTTTGCAACTACATGGCTCGACATATTTAGCGCTTTTCTATTGAGACGAACGCCAAATCCTCTGGACCAATATAGGTAGCTGTTGGGCGGATGATCTTTCCGTCATTACGCTGCTCGATGACATGAGCGGTCCAGCCTGAAATACGTGCCATTACAAAGAGTGGCGTGAAGTAGTTAACTGGAATCTTCATCGCATCGTATGCAACAGCTGAGAACCAGTCCACGTTAGGGAACATCTTCTTTACTTCCCACATCACAGATTCGATGCGCTCTGCAACATCATACAAATTCTCTTTACCAGCAGATACTGCAAGCTCTTTTGTAATGACCTTTACGATTTCGTTACGAGGATCAGAGACTGTATAGACAGGGTGACCAAAGCCGATTACAACCTCTTTGGCATCTACGCGCTTTCTAATGTCGGTCTCTGCTTCATCTGCTGTTGCATAACGAAGTTGAATTTCGAGTGCAACCTCATTGGCACCACCATGCTTTGGACCGCTGAGCGCTCCGATTGATCCTGTAACACATGAATAAATGTCTGCGCCAGTTCCAGCAATTACGCGGCCAGTAAATGTTGAAGCGTTAAATTCATGTTCTGCGTACAAAACTAGCGATGCGTGCATTGCCTTTTCCCAAAGTGCAGAAGGCTTTTCACCATGCAAAAGATGAAGGAAGTGAGCACCGATTGAATCATCATCTGTTTCTACTTCAATGCGCTTTCCAGTATTTGCAAAGTGGTGCCAGTAACCAAGAAGTGAACCTGTCTTTGCCAGCATTGAATCTGCAATATCGCGCGCTTCTGCTTCTGTGTGATGGACAGACTCTGGTGTGACCGCACCGAGTGCTGAAAATCCTGTGCGCAAAACATCCATTGCATGGGCAGTTGCTGGAAGTTGTTCCAAAACTGTTTTAACCTGAGGTGAAAGTCCGCGTAATCCTTTGAGCTTTGCCTTGTAGGTATCTAATTGCGATTGGGTAGGAAGCGCGCCGTGAACTAGAAGGTGTGCGACCTCTTCGAACTGGCAGTTAGCGGCCAAGTCCTTGATGGAGTATCCACGGTAGTGAAGGTCAGCTCCACCCACTGCGCTCAGAGCAGTATTTCCAGCAGGAACTCCTGAGAGTGCAACTGACTTTTTTACTTTGATCTCTTCCATGATTTTCTACCCATTGTCTTTGCCTAGTGTTTGGTCAAGTGCTTTTTCGTACTCATAATAATTAATCGCTTGGTATAACTCTTCGCGGCTCTGCATCGTGTCGATCACATTGGCCTGGGTGCCATCCCGACGAATGGAAGTGTAGACATTTTCGGCCGCCTTATTCATCGCTCTGAAGGCTGACAATGGATACAGGATCATGCCCACGCCATTGGCAGCTAATTCATCACGAGTAAACAAGGGAGTCTTTCCAAATTCAGTGATATTTGCCAGGATCGGCCTGGAAACAGCAGATGAAATCTTGGAATAATCTGCCAAGTTTTCAATTGCCTCAGGGAAGACTAAATCCGCACCAGCCTCGATATATGCCTGAATACGATCCAGGGCCAAATCGATACCTTCATTTGCAATCGCATCTGTGCGAGCCATGATTTGAAAGTTCTCATCTGTGCGAGCATCAACTGCCGCCTTGATGCGATCAACCATTTCGCCTTTAGAAACAATTTCTTTGTTGGGGCGATGGCCACAGCGCTTTGCGCCCACCTGATCTTCGATATGCATTGCCGCAGCCCCTGCTTTGATCAGATCTTTAACAGTGCGACCAATGTTAAAAGCTGAAGCACCAAATCCTGTATCTGCATCAACTAACAGCGGTGTATCGCAGACTTTAGTAATTCGACGAACATCGGTTAAGACATCATCCAACGTTGTAATTCCTAGATCCGGAATACCCAGTGACCCTGCTGCAACTCCGCCACCTGACAAATAGATTGCGCGAAACCCTGCGCGCTTAGCAAGCAAGGCGTGATTAGCGTTGATGGCTCCAATAATTTGAAGCGGGGTTTCTTCAGCTAACGCCTTTTTAAAGGCCGCTCCTGCGCTAATGACGCTCACCAAACGAGTCTATCTAGGCGTTCTTCAAACGCAAAAGTTCAAGGGCTGCAACTGCGCTGTCATATCCCTTGTCCTCTGTGCTGCCAGCAACGCCTGATCTAGCAATAGCTTGGTCAAGGTCATTACACATCAAGACGCCATATCCAATCGGTTTGCCGAATTTAAGTGAAACATCGATCACCCCTTGTGTAACGCCTTGGCAGACATAGTCAAAGTGAGGAGTTTCACCTTTAAGCACCAAGCCAACTGCAACCACAGCATCAAAGCCCTTCTCAAATGCATATTGGGCAGCAAGTGGAATTTCGAAAGAGCCGGGAACAAACTGAACTTCAACGGTTCCCACCTGCGCCTCTGCAAGTGCTCTCTGAGCACCTGCAATCAAGTCATTACAAATATCTAGATGCCACGAGGAAGAGATGATCGCAACCTTGGCGCTAGGAAGGGGTGCGATACCAATACGTGGTGCATGTCCTGCCATTTACTTGCCTCCTCGTGAATGACCAAGTTTTTCTTCCTTGGTGGCTAGATACTTTTCATTAAATTTATTGCTGACAATTACAAGTGGTTTTTGCGTCACTGTAATGCCAGAGCCCTTAAGGGCTGCAACTTTGTTGGGATTATTAGTAAGCAATTGCACACCAGTAATCTGTAGCGCTTTAACTATCGCAATTGCATCAGACCAATCACGTGCATCGATTTCATGACCCAAATTCAAGTTGGCATCGATAGTGTCCATGCCCTGATCTTGTAATTGATACGCCTTAATTTTTTCGGTTAGCCCAATTCCGCGGCCCTCGTGATCACGTAAATAGATGATGTAGCCATAGCCATGCTCTTGAATCAAATTGATTGACTGCTCTAGCTGTTCACCGCAATCACAACGCTGGGAATGAACAACATCGCCTGTGAAACACTCGCTATGAATACGCACCATAGGAGTTTTTCCAGAATCCCCAAATGCAATTACTGCATGCTCTCTTTGGCGAAGTCCTGGGAATGTTGCGATCTTCCACATGCCACTTCGAAGTGGCAACTGTGCCCACTCAAATTTAAATTGTGTTGGGGCCTGTATTGGCGCAACTGGATTGGCCAGTACATATTCCTTTAATTCATCAACAGAAACAACAGGAATTGAGTGCTCTGTAGCAAAAGCGATCAGTGATTGCCCACGTGCCATGGAGCCATCATCATTAACGATTTCAGAGAGCAGGCAAAGCGGCTGTGCGCCAACGATCTGCGAAAGTGCCACACCAGCTTCAGTGTGACCACCACGGGCTGCAAGTCCCCCGTTATCTGCAATCAAAGGAAAGACATGGCCTGGGCGAATGAAATCTGATGCAACAGATGATGCAGCTGCAAGTGCTCTCACAGTGTTGGAGCGCTCTTGTGCACTCACTCCTGTTGTTAAACCAACTTTGTAATCAACACTGACTGTAAAGGCGGTCTTTTTTGAATCCTGATTTTCTTCAACCATCAGAGGCAAATGCAATGCGCGAGCACGCTCTTGGGTCATAGCAACACACAAAATACCTGTCGTGTGGCGCACCATAAATGCTACTTTTTCAGTGGTTGCCTTCTCGGCCAAAATCATCAGATCGCCTTCGTTTTCACGATCGGCATCATCTGTAACAATAATGAAATCACCATTTTTATAGGCAGCAAGTGCGATCTGTAATTGACTCATTACTTATCTCCCTTTGCTAGCAAGCGCTCAACATACTTAGCCAAGACATCGACCTCGACGTTAATCAAATCCCCTGGCAATAGTGTTGAAAGATTGGTTCGCTCTAAAGTCTCTGGGATTAACCACACGGTAACCACATTGTTTTCATCATTGATTTGCCCAACAGTTAGAGAAATACCATCTAGACAAATAGAGCCTTGATTAACGATGTATTTGGTTAACTCGGCCGGGACGGTCAGATCAAACTGAGCCCACTTATCCCCCGGTGTTAAAGAAACAACAGTTGCAACACCATCAACATGGCCCTGGACCATATGCCCACCCATACGGGCATTCAGCTGTGCTGCTAGTTCTAAGTTTACGGGGCTGCCAACAAAGATTTGTGAAAGTGATGTCAGATTAAGAGTTTGAACCATGACATCTGCTGTGAAGGCGATGCCATCTATTGAGGTGGCGGTTAAACACACGCCGTTAACCGCAACAGAATCTCCCACTGAAATCTCTGAAATCAGCCCTGGTGCGTTAATAGTAAAGATGGCAGATGTCTCACTCTTTTTGATGGCGGTTATTGAACCAAGTTCAGCAATAAGTCCGGTAAACATCACTCACCATTCCTAATGCGATATACAGATTTAACATCGCCATCTAGGACCACGGTGCTCAAGTGATCCATCCGCATTTGGTCGGTAATCGTTGTTGGGTAATCAAAAGTAAAGAAGTGCTTTCCTGTGCCCAATAGCGTTGGTGCTTGATAAATAACCAATTCATCCAACAAGCAACCATCCAACATCGCACTACCTAAAGTCGGACCTGCCTCAACAAATACATGATTAACGCCGAGTTCATCGAGTTTTGCGACCAAGACATCTAGGTCTTTAGATTTCACAAGAAGTGTTTGTGCGGCAGCATCAAAGACCTGCGCACCTTCTGGCAGCTCTTGCTCCCCGCAAATAACGCGGATTGGATTAGCCCCATAGCCAGCAAAGGATCCACGAGGAATCAAGTGTGGGTCATCTGTAATAACAGTATTTGTGCCCACCAGAATCGCATCTGCCTGACGGCGTAGTACTTGCACATCAGCCCGTGAAGTTTCATTGCTTATCCACTTAGAAGTTCCATCTGCGGCTGCAACCTTGCCATCAAGAGTTGCGGCAACCTTCCAGGTAAAAAATGGTCGCCCCTTTTTAATCTTCATCAGCCAAGCACGGTTAGAAAAAGCTGCTTCATCTTTCAAAACTCCTGCAATAACAGTGATGCCAGCTGCGCGAAGAGCATCTGCTCCCCCTGCTGCTGTTGAATTGGGATCACTCACAGCAAAGACAACAGTTGTTATCCCTGCAGCAATAATTGCTTGCACACATGGTCCAGTTGATCCTGTGTGATTGCATGGTTCAAGAGTCACAACAATGGTTGAACCTGCAGCCTTGTTTCCTGCAGCTTTTATTGCAACAACTTCGGCGTGATCTGGTGAGTTAACGCGATCATGAAAACCTTCGCCCACAACAGTGCCGGCAGCATCAATAATGACTGCGCCAACAATTGGATTAGGAGCAGTTTTACCTAAACCTTTTTCGGCAAGGGCAACGGCACGTTGCATTGCAACTGTGTGATCCATAAAAAAGCCCCCGACTCTAGAAACGAGTAACCGGGGTGGGTGCACACCAAACTCTTTAAAGTAAGGCAAGCGCACAAAGAAGGTAGGCACAAGCCGACCCTTTGTTGGTTTCCTCTCATCCGGACTTTAACCGTCGGTCTCAGAATTTCACTGAGTCAACCGATACCTGGCAGGCATCGGGTCGCGGACTATAACCGCCGGTTCGAAATTACATCGACCCCGGAAACAACAGTTGTAATTCTACTCTTGATTGATAGGTGCTGGTGACATGAAAAACCCCGCCCATCGTGATGGATGAGCGGGGTTTTTAACGGGGTTGGTTAAATTCTTAGCTGCAACCAGATGTGTTTCCACACCCTTCGCATACAAAACATGCACCTGACATACGCATCTTCACTCCACATGTCATACACAGCGGTGCATCAGATTTGATTCCCATTGATTCAAGTAGATCAGATGAAGATCCGATTGTTGCTGCAAGGGGCGCAGCTTCAATCTTTACCGCTACTGGCTTACTTGCAACCGCAGGAGCCGCCACAGCCGCAACTGCTTTTGGGGTATCAGCCACCGCTACAGGTGCGTACTCGCCACCATTGTCTAGCGCTGCTGCGCGTTCTGCTGCTGTGTATAGACCCATTGCTGAACGCTGTTCAAATGGTAGGTAGTCAAGAGCTAAACGACGGAAGATGTAATCCATCATGGATTGTGCCATGCGGATATCTGCATCATCTGTCATGCCTGCTGGCTCAAAGCGCAAGTTTGTGAACTTCTCCACAAATGTTTCTAGTGGAACTCCGTATTGAAGTCCGATAGATACTGCAATTGAGAAGGCATCCATTACGCCAGCAAGAGTTGATCCCTGCTTGCCAAGCTTTAAGAACACTTCACCGAGTGCGCCATCAGCATATGCACCAGCGGTCATGTAACCCTCTGCGCCACCAACAGCAAACGATGTTGTTGTTGCTGGACGCGCCTTTGGAAGACGCTTGCGAACTGGAGTAGACAAGTCCTCTTCTACAACTGCTTCCTTCTTCTTAGCCTTGCCATCGGATAATGGCTGACCAACCTTGCAGTTGTCACGGTATACCGCGAGCGCCTTGATGCCCATGCGCCATGCTTCGATGTGTACTTCTTCAACCTCTTCAACAGTTGCATCCTCAGGAAGGTTTACTGTCTTTGAGATCGCACCTGAAAGGAATGGCTGGCATGCAGCCATCATGCGCACGTGGCCCATGGGAGCAATTGAACGTTGTCCTAGAGCGCAGTCAAATACTTCGTAGTGCTCAAGCTTGAGTCCTGGAGCATCGATGACGTGGCCGTTTGCTGCAATGAACTCAACGATTGCTTCTACTGTTTCTTGCGCGTAGCCAAGCTTTACAAGTGCCTGTGGAACTGTCTGGTTAACGATCTGCATAGATCCGCCACCGACAAGCTTCTTGAACTTAACCAATGAGAAGTCAGGCTCGATACCTGTTGTATCGCAATCCATCATCAAACCGATTGTTCCGGTTGGAGCAAGAACTGAGATCTGCGCGTTGCGCCATCCATTCTTATCTCCTGTTGAAAGACATGCATCCCAGGCCTTGTTCGCCTCTGCCCACACATCGCGGTCAAGAGTTGTCTCAGACTTTGCTGCAGATGATGCTGATGCATGCTTGCGCATAACGCGTGCGTGTGGCTTAGCGTTTTGTGCAAAGCCTGCGTACGGTCCAACGATTCCAGCAAGCTCTGCTGAACGCTTGTAGGTAATGCCTGTCATCAATGATGTGATGGCACCAGCAAGTGCGCGGCCACCCTCTGAGTCATAAGCAAGACCTGAAGCCATAAGTAGTGCACCAAGGTTTGCATATCCAATACCTAGCTGGCGGAACGCCTTTGTGGTGTCCCCGATTGCCTCGGTTGGGAAATCTGCGAAACAGATTGAGATATCCATCGCTGTGATGATGAGCTCTGCAGCCTTACCAAATGACTTTGCATCAAATGATCCATCTGCTTTTAGGAACTTCATCAAGTTAAGGGAAGCCAAGTTACATGATGAGTTGTCTAGTGACATGTACTCAGAGCAAGGGTTTGACGCATTGATGCGACCTGACTCTGGAGTTGTGTGCCAGTCATTGACTGTGTCATCGAACTGAACACCAGGATCAGCACATGCCCATGCAGCTTGTGCAATCTTTGTAAAGAGTGCGCGTGCATCAACAGTTTCAATAACTTCACCAGTTGAGCGAGCTGTTAAGCCAAACTGCTCTCCCTTTTCAACTGCGTTCATGAACTTGTCTGACAAGCGAACTGAGTTGTTTGCATTCTGGTACTGAACAGAGATGATGTCTTTTCCACCAAGATCCATGTCAAAGCCAGCATCGCGTAGTGCGCGAATCTTGTCCTCTTCGTTGACCTTTGTCTCAATAAACTCTTCGATATCTGGGTGATCAACATCTAGAACAACCATCTTTGCAGCACGACGGGTTGCGCCACCTGATTTGATTGTTCCAGCGGACGCGTCAGCACCGCGCATGAATGAGACTGGACCAGATGCTGTTCCGCCGGACTTGAGAAGCTCCTTTGAGGAACGGATGCGGGACAAGTTAAGTCCTGCTCCTGATCCACCCTTGAAAATCATTCCTTCTTCGCGGTACCAGTTAAGAATGCTGTCCATAGTGTCATCAACTGACAGGATGAAACATGCTGAAACCTGCTGTGGTTGGTTTGTTCCAACGTTGAACCACACTGGTGAGTTAAATGCGAAAATCTGGTGCAATAGCATGTGTGTTAGTTCATGCTCGAAAATTAATGCATCGTTATCTGTTGCAAAGTAGCCGTGCTCTTTGCCCGCCTTTGTGTATGTCAATACAACGCGATCGATAACCTGCTTCAAAGACCATTCGCGATTGTCAGCACCAAGTGCGCCGCGGAAGTACTTTGTGGTAACGATTGTTGATGCATTTACTGACCAAGTATCTGGATACTCAACTCCGCGTTGCTCAAAAACAGTTTCACCCGTTCTCCAGTTCTGCTGCACTACATCGCGACGTTCCCACTTCACTTCATCGTATGGGTGTACGCCTTCGTTGGTGTAGATGCGTTCGATCGTCAAGCCCTTACCCTTGAGGGTGTTGTGGGCCTTGATTTTCGCTGGTCGGTTGATGACCGTCTCTGACATGTGTGGTTCCCCGTCTTCTAGTTATGAGTTAATTTTTTGAGATGCGTTAGTGCTTTGTTCTGCATTACTTGTTTTTTCTTTACTACTTGATGCTGAAGCAATTGGGGTATTGCTAGAAGGTAGAGCGCGGAGAAGTGCGATCTCACCTTCGAAGTCTTCAAGGGAGGCAAAGTTACGGTACACAGATGCATAACGTAAGTAGGCGACCTCATCTAGCTCTCGGAGTGGCGCAAGAATTGCCATTCCCACTTCTTGAGCTTCGATTTCTGCTTGTCCTGTGCCTCGGAGAGTCTCTTCTACGCGCTGAGCAAGCAAAACTAAATCGTCCTCGTTAACGGGACGTCCTTGGCAGGCTTTGCGAACACCAACCAATACCTTCTCGCGGCTAAATGGCTCTGTGGCCCCGCTTCGTTTAATAATGTTAAGTAGTGAGAGCTCTTGAGTTGAAAATCGCTGGCCGCACTGGGGGCACTCGCGACGACGGCGGATTGCGGTGCCATCTTCAACTGGACGAGAGTCCACAACGCGGGAATCATCAAATCTGCAGAATGGGCAATTCATCTCGGCGTGTCCTCCTGTCAATGCTCGTTATCTGTAACTTCGGGTGTAAAGGGCTTTTTTGAGCCGAATCGGAATATTACCCTAAAACCACTACTAATGGAAGCAATTCTTGCTTTGACCCCTACATCTTGTGTTAACTATAAAGCATTGGTTGAGGATTTGCCTGTCGAGTAGGTTAAAACTTTCTGAACGGCGTGTCGCAACCGTTACACATCTACTTCAAGGGAACGCGCAGCCTCTGTCCAGCCTGCAGATCAAAGCCTGTCAGGTTATTTGCCTCGCGAATGTCATTGACCAAGCCCTGGACATCTCCTGAACCGTAAGCGGCAGCCACAGACCACAGGGTTTCACCTGGGGCAACAACGATGATCTCGTATGAAGGCGCTGTGCTTGCCTCGACCTGTCCGGCCCCGGACTGAGAAGCAAAGCCAGCTGCCATCACCACGGTCAGCGAGAGAACAACACATGTGCGAGCAAGTCGACCACGGCGAGTGATGCCACCGGACGGATTGGTCTGCTGATTGCTTAAAAAGCCTTGATTTACAATGCTTTTTCCACTTACTGAATTGAAAGTTAGTGCGCTCATAGTCGTTTCTCCTGCTGTCCTACCTTGGGGAAGGTATTCGAACAACTGTTCGAATAAGACAATTAAACACCCTCCCACTGACAAAAAGCAAGATAAATTCGAACAGGTGTTTGAATTTTTGGCAAAGGTGTGTCACCCTATGGGTATGCCAAAAAAGAATGACGCAGTAGTAACCGAACTCCCAGACAGCCCAGAAGGCCCACACGGCCTGACCTCCCGTCAGCTCAAGATCCTTGGAGCAATCAAGGACGCGGTTGAAAACAACGGCTACCCACCAACAATGCGTGAGATCGGCGTTGTGGCTGGCCTGACCTCCCCTGCCTCAGTCAAGTACCAATTAGAAGCACTGGAAAAGAAGGGCTTCATCCGCCGCGACCCAACTCGTGGCCGCGCCCTTGAAGTTTTAATGCCAGATGAAAAGACATCTGAGAACTCAACCCCAGTAGATGCCACCCGCTACATCCCACTTGTCGGTCGCATCGCAGCTGGTGGTCCCATCACGGCAGAGCAATCTATTGAAGAGACCTTCCCACTTCCAGAATCACTTGTTGGCAGCGGCGAACTCTTTATGCTCAAAGTTGTTGGTGAATCAATGATTAACGCAGCAATCTGCGATGGCGATTACGTAGTTATTCGTTCTCAAAAGGATTGCAACAACGGAGAGATCGTTGCAGCAATGATTGATGGCGAAGCAACTGTGAAGACCTTCTCCCGCAAGAACGGCCACATCTGGCTACTTCCTGCCAATGATGATTTCGCTCCTATCGATGGAGACAACTGCGAGATCTTAGGCAAGGTAACAGCGGTACTTCGTTCCGTTCGCTAGGCAGAACTAAGACTTAGAAATTTTCAATGCATCCGAACCAAGAAGACCTGCGCCAATCATTCCAGCTTCGTCACTAAACTTTGCCATAACCAATGTGGGTGCCTTGTGCATAGTTAATTTCTTATCAAAGTGCTCCCTGATTGGATTGAGTAGAAAATCTCCAGCCTGAGAAACGCCACCTCCAAAGATAATTACCTCGGGAGCGAGAATGGTTACATATGCCGTCAATGAAATCGCGATCGCATCGACAGCACTTGACCACGCCTGCAAAGCTATTGGATCTCCAGTTTTTGCTAAATCAAGGACTTGACGAGCGTTCGACAATTTATTGGAGCTATTCTTATTGTAATTTCTCACAATTGAAGGTGCAGTCGCAATCGTCTCCAAACAACCGCTAGAGCCGCAGGGGCAAGAGATCCCAGAATTCACATCTAAATGCCCAATCTCGCCACTATAGGGATTCTCATTGAAAACTCCATCAATAACTATGGCACCAGAAATGCCAGTTCCAATTGAAAAATAAAAAGAGTTTTTGTAACCAATTCCCGAACCGTATATGGCCTCGGCTCGCCCACCCGCCCGAACGTCATGACCAAAACCAACCGGAAGTTCGATGGCGCTTTCTAAAATCTCTTTGAACTTTACATTCTTCCATCCGATGTTTTCGGAAAACTCAGCAATACCCGAAACTGCATCCACAATCCCAGGTACTACTAAGCCGATGGCTTTTGCTTGCGGGTAATCATCGCACATCTCCTTGGCTGCCAATAAAACTTGAGCAACAGCATGCTCAGGACCGTTTTCGCGTTCCGTGAAATACCTGCGCTTTTCCAAGATTTTCGCGCCCGAAAGTAAACCTGCTTTGATCTCGGTTCCCCCGGCGTCAATACCTATTACTGGCGCATCATCAATAATGGTCACCGGTAGCACTTCAAGCATTTCATTTCTCTTTCTAAGTTGGATTTCTTTTTTTGCGATTACATGGCAGGGTGAAGGATTACTGACCGGCCAAGTCCGCGGGGATTATCTGGGTCAAGACCTTTACCTTTTGCAATTTCGATAGCCAATCGTTGGGCCCGTATGAGATGTGCCATGGGATCAAGTGAGCTCTTTTCTAACAACGCTCCTGTTGCCAGAATGTCTGATTCAAGCTGCGAATCAATCTCGCCAAACATCCAAACAGCTCGCCCCTTTTGTGAGATAGATATTGGGCCATGTCGGTAATCAAGAGCTGGATAAGCCTCTGACCAAAATTGGGCTGCCTCTCGAGTTTTTAACCCGGCCTCTTGCGCCAGGCCGATAGTCCATCCACGACCTAGAAATGTTATTTGTTCAACGTTAACCAAATCACCTAAATCACTTTCCAAGGCGATTTCTGCATCGCTTGCAGCTTTCATTAAATCTAAGCCGTCATGAGCACGTAGTAGCCCAAGTACTGCAGTTGCCCAACGCGTTTGAATTAGTGATTTTTCATCGGCGTATTCCATGATTATCGACTCTGTTGCAAATTTTGTAACTGGCGAGCCTTCCACTCCTGTAATTACCAAGGAAGGAATTTTGCTTTTCTTAAGTAAGTCGACTACCTCTGAAGTTGTTCCAGAACGAGAGATAACGATTAATTTGTCATACTTGCGGTCATGATTAAATTCTGAGCCAGCGTATGCGTCACTTTCGCCACATCCAGCTTCCTCGCGAAAACCGGCATAACTTTGAGCCATAAACCATGATGTGCCACATCCTGCAACGGCCAGTTTTTCTCCTTTTTTTGGAAGAAGGTGGGAAACCGAATTCAGAAATTCGGAGGTTTGGCGCCAAATTGCTGGCTGGGATGCAAGTTCTTTTTCGCAGATATATTCGGAGCTCATGCCACGAGGGTAGGCGTGGATAATCCCTAGAGTCAAGAGAGATTAAGTGAAATTGAGACAGAGCTGCCGACAGGACTCGAACCTACTGTTTACGGTTTGATGTAAATCTTTCCATCTCGCTCCATTACTTCATAACGCGTCAGTGGCAATCTAGCTGGCCCTGATTGTGCCGCTCCATCATATGGACTAAAAATGCTCATATGACAATTACAAATCAACTCTTCTTTTCCTGCAACAACTTTGCAACCAGCATGTGTGCAATAAACGCTGACTGCATAGACCTTTCCACCTAGACGTGAAAAAGAGTATGAGGTGTATAGGTTTTTCGTGGTATTTACTTCAATGATCTTTATCTGTCCCTCTTTGAGTTCAGAGGAGTTAGCAACAAAGGCACCTTCAGTAGATGTTGGCGAAGGTGTTGGAGTTGCTGTTGCAGAAGTACTTGGCGTTGCAGAAGCACTTGGCGTTGCAGAAGCAGTTGGCTTTGCAGTAGCACTGGCAGTAGCCGTAGCAACCTTTGCACCTTGCTTCCAGATCAGCTTGCCCTTGGACTTAACAACTGTGTAGACATAACCGCGATAGACAACCTTTTGACCGACCCTGCTGGCCTTTAATGTTGGCCCAGCGGCCGCGGCCATTGAAGGAAAGAGAAGCAATAGTGCAGACAGGCCCAGCCCGCCGACCACCTCACGGCGGCGCACAACCTCTTTAATCCAAGAACTCATCTACAAAAAGTAGTGCAGGCCGCCGTTCTTTTCCTGTTAAAACAAGTATTTAACCCAACGCTCACCCAACATTCACCTACTCCATGCATCTGGGAAACCTTGGCACCTCATGATCTGCCTATGAACTCCAACAACCTGCTTAGCCTGCTCATTGCTAATCAATTTGTAGTTGACCATGAGATTCAATTTGAGGATGAGGAGCGTGGCCGTTTTGCCCGCTCCCGCCGTGCTATTGAATCCCACGACCTAGAACTCCAAGCACAGATCGCAGAGCGCACCATCGCTATATAAAAAGTTTTCTCTACCTCGGTAGGGAGATCTTCCATTTGAGGGAATGGATACGAGATATAACCCCCGTAGCCCTATCGCTACGGGGGTTATTCTTTTCCCATGGCAAAAGATCCTTCCCGCGAAGCCCACTTCCCCGCAATTGAAAAGAAGTACGGCGAGAAAATGGCCTACTGGTTTAAGGTCATGGCACAACTTGAAGGCAAGAAATATCCAGAACAAATTGCGCACTTAAGAGAGAACTACGGCTTTTCCCAAGCCCATGCCAACGCACTTGTTATGTTTTCTAGAGGCTCGGAATCCTCACAACGATTTGCCACCCCAACAGAGTTTTATAAATCTGTAACACCACAGCAAGCCAAAACAATGAAGGCGATCTTTAAAGCAATCACCGGCAAGTACCCAGATCTAGAACTTGTCATCGCTTGGAACGTTCCCATGGTCAAGTTTGAAAAGCATTACATCTTTGGTGTTTCGGCTTCAAGTAATCACATAGCTATTGCACCATGGGATCAAGATGTGCAAAAAGCGTTTGCGCCTAAGTTCAAGGAAGGCAAGGCGCTGAAGAAGATTATCCAATTACCCAATGACTGGGAAGTTGATGCCAAGTTGATCCAGGCAATGATTAAGGCAAGCCTTGCCAATCTGAAATAGAGTGGCCACATGAGCGCACTCTTTGATCCATTAACAATCCGCGACGTCGAATTTAATAACCGTATCTGGGTTTCTCCGATGTGCCAATACATGGCCAAGGATGGCTTTGTGGGCCAGTGGCACGATGTGCACCTGGGTTCTTTTGCCACAGGTGGCACGGGTTTAATCATGGTCGAAGCAACAGGTGTTGTTCCTGAGGGACGGATCTCTATTGGTTGTCCATCCATTGAAGATGATGCCCATGCCGTGGCCTTTAAACCCATGATTAATTTTGCACATCACCACGATGTGAAGATCGGAATTCAATTAGCTCACGCAGGTCGCAAAGCCGGCACGATGTTGCCGTGGGATGATCACCGCATCGCAACGAAAAAAGAAGGCGGCTGGCAGGCTGTTTCATCCTCTGCAATTGCCTTTGAAGGATATGCAGAACCTCGCGCGCTAACTGTTCCTGAAATCCATCAACTCACTCAAGATTTTGTAGATGCTGCCATGAGGGCTGTAAAGATTGGCTTTGATGTCATTGAACTCCATGCCGCCCACGGCTATCTCTTCCATCAGTTCTACTCCCCTCTTGCCAACAAGCGCACCGATGAATACGGCGGAGAGTTTGCTAATAGAACTAGATTCTTGCGGGAAACAGTTGAGGCGGTCCGAAAGGCAATACCAACAGGAACACCGCTCTTTGTTCGAATCTCTGCGACTGACTGGGTTGATGATGGCTGGAACTTGATTGATTCAGTTGAACTTTGCACGCAATTAAAGGCACTGGGTGTGGATCTGGTAGATGTTTCTACAGGTGGCAATGTACATAACGCACCTATTAAAGCCACACCTGGCTTCCAAGTTCCTTTTGCCACAGCAATTAGAGCAGAGACCGGAATCCTGACAACTGCTGTTGGCTTAATTACTGAACCAGAGCAAGCAGATCACATCATCCAAATAGGAGAAGCCGATGCCGTCTTTATGGCAAGGGCCTTTTTGCGCAATCCCAGATTCCCTTTGCATGCTGCAGAAAAACTTGGCGTCAAGATCAAGTGGCCGCTGCCAATAGAGCGCGGCAAGTTAAGCTAATTTCTATTTGTTAAGCGGGCCTAGCTTGTAACTGTCTAATTTCATTGCTGGCTGACCTTGGTTTGCGTGCTGTGCTTTAAAGGCGTTGGTTCCATCTGTTCCACACAAGAACAAGATCGCACCAGAACCACCAGGGTGGGCGTTAATCCAACTAGTTAAGTTATAGACATAACCATCTACAACGGTCCAACAACTCTGTGCGGTGTTATTGGCCATCACCTGCGCCATGGTGTAACCAGCAACCGTTGGTGTGGGAGTTGGTGTGGGAGTTGGTGTGGGAGTTGGTGTGGGAGTTGGTGTGGGAGTTGGTGTGGGAGTTGGTGTGGGAGTTGGTGTGGGAGTTGGTGTGGGAGTTGGTGTGGGAGTTGGTGTGGG
>JAIOWZ010000040.1 GCA_021741905.1 Candidatus Planktophila sp.
ACTTTAAGAGTTTTGTGCGCAAGTTATCTGAACCAAACTTTGATGAGAAGAGCTTATCTATTTCTTGGAAACACAAACATCGCTTTGAGTTGAATTGGACTGGACCGTTCCTTGTAGATGGATTGAGTGAGCAACTCGAGGGTGGTTTACCAGAATTAGCGCCTCGACTTGATAATCCTGCCGTTGCACTTGAAGCTACTGATTCAATCCTGGATGCGGAATTTGGTAAAGAAAAGCTTCGAATTGATGTTGTTAATGGAAAGCGACTTAATCCAAAGTCACAGGTGTAATCATGGCTGGTGAAGATACAACTTCGAGCGCTCTTGAAGCGCCACCGCTAACGCCTATTTCTAAGGATTTATTGACTCCAAATTTCTTGAGAGAAACAGCTAATCGCATCATCGATGCAACGTGGCAGGCTGGTTTGCCTCAATGGTCATGGGGTGAAGGTGTTTATCTACTATCTGAAGTGAGATATCACGAGACTGTGGGACAAGAGATCCCAGCTAAATTGATTGGCTGGTACGCAAACAGAGGAGCCCTCACCTCTGGACACATCAATAATGTTGCACCAGGAGCTGCTGCTTCAAGAATTCATGCACGTGGATTAATGGATGCCTCTGATACAAATATCTTGCTGGAAAAATGGGTGATGGAGCCATCCTCTGCAACCAGAGCTGCAAATGGAGCTGTCGAGCACTGGCCTGGTGGGGTCTGGGCAGACACTTGCTACATGATGGGAACATTTCTCCTGAATCATGGGGTGGGAACAAAAAAACTTTCTTATATTGAATTCATAGGTGATCAATTAGTTGCACATATTGAGCTGTTACAAAATCCCACAACCAAATTGTTTGCGCATGGTTCGCATAGGGGTGAAACTCTTTGGAACTACTGGGGCCGTGGCAATGCGTGGATGTCCTTATCTGCTGTCGAGTTTCTGGATGCATGTGAAGCTTTAGGAATCAAACCCAAATCACATGATGTAGTAAAAAAAGCGCTGAAAAATCAATTACTCGCCCTTATTCCGCTACTTCCAGATTACGGAATTTGGGATGTGCTTGTTGATCACCAAGTGGAGAACAAAGGTGTCCTTGAAACATCAGCGACTGCAGGGTTCGGGGCCGCAATGATTCGTGCGATCCGTCATTTTCCTGAACTAAAGAAAGAACTAAGTGAGACAGGAACAAATGCCATCGCAGCAGCACTTACCTATGTTGATAGTTCCGGAGTTTTAACACGCACAAGTGCAGGAACCGTTTTACAGCTTATTCCTTTTGGTTACAGTGTTATTCGAAGTGACCGAATGCAATTATGGGGACAAGGTTTAGCATTAAATGCAATTTCGGTGATGCTTGCACCTGACAAGAATTTTGTTGCAATTAACAACTAGTTCCAACTGCTCCAAGGTTTAGCATGCGTATCAACGATTTCAGCTAATTGTTCTAGGCGAGGAATCGAAACTTCTCGCAACGCCTTCGGAATATCTGGTGAGCTCACAATGTCAGCCCACACTGCACGACCTGCAAGGAAACCACTGGCTCCACCCATCGCACATGCCTTAACTGCATCATTAAAGAATGGTTGCTTAACGCCATTTGAGAGAACTACCCATGGTGAACCAATCGCCTCAGAAATTCGTTCGGCGTTTTTAGTGACAAGGTTTAAATCACCTTCGCCGTGGAAGGGAACCTCTGCTTTGTAAAGATCAGGCTTCCAAGCTGCTGCTTCACGTGCAGCGATAATCAACTCTTCTTCGCGATTAAAGCTACGAGAAGTATCTTTTGGAGGCTTTACGATGATTTCGATAATCGAAGGTAAGCCGGAAATATCGCAGAGCTTATTGAAATCTTCTACTAACTTTGCCCGCATATCTGGTGATTCATCATTGCGCCATAAGACTAGAAACTTAAGTCCTACGCTTCCGATATCACGCATGCGAATTGGATCCACATCTGGATCAACTGCAGTATCGGTTGCTGCACCGCCTGCAGGTCCAACCAAAAGGTCTGCAGCTGCGATTAAACCGCACCCGCCTTGCAAAGCCTTTTGATCAATAATCGCATCGATTCCAAACTCTTGATCTACAAGTAGCGCTGATGCATACGGTGAAAGTTCTCGTGCAACATCTACCTTGAATTGAGTTAGCTGCGAATCAGGAACAGGTGTGCTTTGGTGAGGTGCAAACATGCCACGCAAAGCTTCTCTTTGGTCTACCGCAACCATAGCCAACGCGCCTGATGGTCTTGCTAAATTCGTTAGTGGTTTTCTCATCAGTTGGCCTCCAGGTATGCATCGAGTTCAGTTGTTGTTGGAATCATTGATTGACCATCTAGGCCACGACAGGAAAGTGCAGCTACAGCGTTAGCTCTGCGCATGGCTTCTTGAAGAGAATGACCCTGAATCATTTGGGCTACTAATGTGCCATGAAAAACATCTCCGGCACCTAAAGTGCTGGTCACGTTGACTTTAAATCCAGCAGCACTAACCAGACCAGTTTCAGGTGAAAAACCTGCGCTACCAGCTGACCCTTGGGTAGCAACAACAGTGTTTCCTGCTTTCATTGAGTCATTTTCTAGTGCAACAGCCAGGTCAATGCCTGGATAACGAAGAGCCATTTGTCGATCAGTTGGAACAAACAAATCAACAACTATCGGATCAAAACTTTCAACACCATAACCTGCATCAAAAGAAATCTGAGCTCCCTTACCGCGAGCGATACCTAACTCATCTAAGCGTTTGATACCCACGTGATCGACATGCACCCATTGTGCATTTGCAATTAACTTCTTGGCTGCTTCGTTGATTGGTGCTTGAACAACAGGTTGGCGCGTGCTGATGGCACGGGCACTGTGTTCCTGTGAAGCAACAATCACGCTTCCAGCTGTGGCGGTTGTTCCAATAGAGATACCCGAGGTATCAACGCCTTCTTGGGCAAATATTCGCAAAACTTCTTTACCATCTGCATCATCGCCGATGGTTCCAACGATCGCAGTCTTAACGCCTAAACGACTCATCGCTACCGCTGCAACCGCTGCCGGACCACCGCCAGCACGTGAAATTTCAATTGCAAGAACACGTTCATCAGCAGATGGGTACTTATCTACTAGCGCAATAGTGTCCATGGTAATCACACCAACGCAAACCGCTTGCACAGAACTCAATTGATATCTTTTCTCTTTGCATCTGCCAAAGCGGTAGCACGGGCTCCCGTTATGTGCTGCAGAGTCAACTTAGACGCACGCTCTCCATCGCCACTTTCTATTGCAGCCAAAATTTCATTGTGCTCGTTACGTGAAATTTCAGATCGTCCGGGCAAACGTAGGGTTGTCTCCATTGACATCTTCATTACATCTTGCAATACGTTTAGTGTCTGGTTTATAAAGCGGTTGCCCGCAATTCCGACAATTGTTAAGTGAAACTTTGCATCCAAAGACTGCAGTTGATCAAAATCAATTGGCTCAATGGCTGTGATTGTGTCGATTTGATTCAAGGTAGCTCGCAGTAAACGAATATCCTCTTTTGTGGCCTTTTCGGCCGCCCACTTAGAGGCTGGAACTTCAAGAACTTCACGGGCATCAAATAGTTCATTAAGTCCATGAGTTTTAGTCATTACCGATGCACGTAGCTCTTGAGCAACAACTGGTTCCTGAACAAAAGTTCCCTGGCCATGTTTAATCTGAACTAATCCTTGAGCCTGCAAGATGTGCAGAGCTTCGCGCAAACTTGGGCGGCTTACTTCGAGTAGATCAGCAAGTTGACGTTCTGGCGGCAACTTATCCCCCGGTAAAAGTCTCTGAAGTTCAATAAGTTCAACTAATTGGCTTGCGATTCGTGACGCTCGCTTTGGTTCAGAATTTAGACTCAAAGTACTCAATGTCTAACCCTTCACTGCGCCAGCAGTAAGCCCTGCAACAAATGATTTTTGCATAGCTAAATACATGATTACCATTGGAATCGAGGCAACCAAAACTGCTGTGAAGATCATGCTAAAACTGGTTGCATACTCGCCCCGATAATCCAACAAAGCTAGGGGTAATGTTTTTTTGGCACTTTCTGTGATTAGTAGAAGCGGGAAAAGCAAATCATTCCAACAGATTACAAAGAGAAAGATTGAGGTTGCCCCAAGTGCGGGTTTAGATAATGGCAACGCAATCGAACGATAAACTTTGAAGTGGGTTGCTCCGTCAATTGAAGCTACTTCATACATCTCGTTAGGGATTTCCTTAAAAAATGAAGTCAAGATAAAAACAGAAATAGGTAAGGTCGCAACAACATTCACAGCGATCAAGCCGTGATAGGTATTTGTCAATCCAAGATCATTAAAAAGTAAATAGATTGGGATGATATTTACTTGTCCAGGAATTGCCAGGCCTAGTGAGAAGAGAACAAAAAGCACCTTTCCTGTCACATTCATCATTCTAGCGATAGCAAAAGACACCATACTTGCAAGAATCAATGTTATTAGCACCGATAATGAGGTTACAAAAATACTATTCTTGAAATTTGTAAGAATTTCTCCATCATCAAGTAAACGTCTGTAATTATCTAATGTCCAATTCAAAGGCAAAGCCATTGGCGAGTCATATATTTCTAAATCTGTCTTAAAAGTTCCCAGTACAACAATCGCTGTTGGAATAATAATGAGCAGTGAGAATATTGTGAGGCCGAGCCAGCGTGAAACTTTGTAGATCATGATTAATACCTAGTCCTTAATATTCTCTTCTGCAATCCAGTAATCAAAAAAATCATAATTACCATGATGATGGATTGTGAAGCTGCATAGCCAAACCTGAATTCATTGAAAGCGGTCTGGAAAATCATTGTTGTTAGAATCGATGTTTCATTATTCGGTCCACCTTGCGTTGTTGCATAAACCAGATCAAATGCTCTAAATGATTGGATGGTCGTGTAAGCCACAACGACTGCACTTGTTGGAAGTGCCATAGGCCAGGTAACTGACTTAAATTGCTGCCATCTACTTGCGCCGTCGACATTCGCAGCTTCATACAATTCGGCTGGAATTTGTTGAAGTCCAGCAATATAAATGACCATCATTTGGCCCGTATGGAACCAAACTTGGACAAAAATGATTGCATAAAGTGCAGAATCCTCACTGCCCAGCCAATTCAGCGCAAAAGAATCAAGACCAATTTTCTTGAAAGTAGTATTAATCGCACCATAGTTAGGGTCGTATAAAAAGAGCCAAATCATCGCAACTGAGACTGAAGACAGAATTGTCGGAAAAAAGAATAGAGTTCTAAAAAACAAAGTCGTTCTGGTATTTCTCACAAGATAAGTTGCAAACAAAAGTGCGAAACCGGTTTGGAAAATTACAACCCAAAACATAAATTCAATATTGTTTCCTAGAACTTTTGTTGCAAGGTCGTCATCTGTTGCAAGTTTTTTGAAATTGTCCAAACCAACAAATACTGGTTCTTCAATCCCATCCCACTTTGTCAATGCATAGCGCAAATTGTTTAGAACGGGAACCAAAAAGAGAAAAACATAGAGACTAAGCGCGGGCAGAGACATCCAGTAAAGCGCCTTTTTTGACCCTTGAATTGAATGTCTCTTCCGCAAGGAAGGACGAGCAGCCCCGCTAAATTTCTTTAGGGGGCTGCTCGCCATCTTTGAATTAGGGATGATTAACCCAGCTTTTGCTTGATTTGCTTGGAGTAATCTTCCAGAGTTGCATCTATCGGCTTACCGCCAACGATTGCAATCAATGCATCTTCCATGAGATCGCGAACACCCTGGTTTAGCCACAAGAATCGTGGAGCTAGAAGAGTCTTCTTTGATTGCCATACAGATGTGTTGACTAGATCCTGGTTAGTGTAAGTAGCATTCAGCACGTTTACGTGTTGAGATGTTCCATTTGCATAAATTGATGCAATTTCACCAGTGACCATGAATGAAATGAAAGCACGAGCGATCTTTTGATCCGTAGCGCTTGCATTCTTGTTCACGCTCAGAATAAACGTGTTGTTCTGAATTCCAACATACTGTGGCTTTTCATCAGTTGTAATCAATGAGAACAACTGCATCTTTCCAGTCATAGCTGGGTTAACAGTCTTGATTGCGCCCATCTGGAAGGAACCTGTTGGAATAACAGGTGACTTTCCTGTAGCAAACAAGTTGATAGCAGCGGCGTCAGTAACACCTGTTGCGTTCTCAGGGAAGCAACCTGCATCTGCCATCTTCTTGTAGCGCCCAGCCATGTCCTTGAACCATGCGCTTTGAAGATCTGCTTTTCCTGTGTCAATGTCTTCAATTCGCTTCTGAAGAGTCGCATAATCTGGAGCGCTATTCATAAGCATTGAATTGAGCATCTGACCTGCGTTTGGACGGAAGCCACCAGACCAAGCCAGAGGTGTATAGCCAGCAGACTTAGCTGTCTTACACCAAGCAAGTAGTCCTGTGAAGTTCTTTGGTAGATCCCATTTTTCCTTGGCAAAGATTTCTGTGTTGTAAACCGGGTTGTTAAACAAGTAGTGCAAAGGAATTCCAAGTTGCTTTCCTTCATACTGTCCGGCTGTAAGTCCGGTTGCAATAACATTTTGGCGAGTAAAGCGCTCTGCGCTCAGATTCGTCATCATGTCACCCTTTGCAAACTGAACAAATTGTGACCCGCGGAAAGTTGCAAAGACCGCTGCCTTATTATTTGTTCTAATCTTTGAATAACCAAGATTTGTGTAATCGCCAGATGGCATCGTGACTTGCTTTATCTTTGCACCTGGATTGCGTTCTTCAAAAAGAGCAATGATCTGGTCAAAGACTTTTCCATCCTCAGCACCTCGCCAATGATGGAATTCAATACTTCCCTTTGGGGCTCTAAGAGCTGCTACGGGTGCACCGTATGCACTTCCCAAACGCACGCGTTGCCAGGTGAGTTTTCCCTTTGAATCTTCCTTGCAAACAAGTGAAGTTGAGCTAGTTCCTGTGTTTGCGCCTTCTTCTTTGCAAGCCTTACCAAAAACTTCTCCAGCTGCAGTCGCCGATGGAAGTAGTGTTGCAACAAGTGCAAACGCAATTGCTGCAGCAGCACTGATACGACGAACACTGAAGGAATTTGATCCTTTAGTTTTCATTTTTATCCTTGCTTTCGAGGGTTGGTTGTTGTTGTTTACCATTCTGTGAGGGGAATCCCTAACATTTTTGCCATCTGACGAATACCTGGTCGCACATCGATCCACGAAATGACCAAGTGATGCGGATATCCGCCAGTGACTATTCCATTCACTAGCGCAGCGGCATCAGGTTGAGTGATAACCGTTGCTGTATTGCCTTGAAAGTGATTGGGAGCTGGGATTGATTCCCCTCGGCTCACAACCATGCGTAAACCCGTGCGATTGCTCGGAT
>JAIOWZ010000041.1 GCA_021741905.1 Candidatus Planktophila sp.
ACGGGCGGAACTCTTGTTGAAAAGTGTTGCCACTACTTCAATTTGATGGACATTGTTGTTGGAGAAACTCCAGTGCGTGTTTTTGCTTCAGGTGGTCAAGCGGTTAATCACCTAGATGAAAAGTACGATGGCAAGCAAGCAGATATGTTGGATAACGCATTTGTTGTTCTTGAATACGCAAATGGTGCTCGAGGAATGTTAGATCTTTGTATGTTTGGTGAAGGCTCATTTGATAAAGAGATTCTGACAATTGTTGGCGATGAAGGAAAGATCGAATCTTTCTTGCCTTCACAAGTGCTTCGCGCTTCTCGACGAGAATCAATTGGCAAACTTTCAGGTTGGAAGACTGGAGCTAGCCGTGCTCGTGGAAATGAACAAAAAATCATCCATAATTACGATGTTAAGTACATGGGCCACCACTATGGCGCTTCATACATCGAGCACACAAAATTCCGTGATGCGATTCTTAACTCAACTCCAGCTGAAGTAACCTTGAAGGATGGTGTAACTAGCGTGGTTACTGGTCTTGCGGCTCATAAGAGCATCAATGAGGGCCGAGTAGTTGAGATCAAAGAGCTTTGGGGTTAATGCACAAAGTCATCCTCGATACCGATATCGGTACCGATGTAGATGATGCACTTGCTTTGGCGGCTCTTATGGGCTCAAAAGAGGTTGATTTAATTGGCATAACAACTGTTTACGGTGATGTCAGGTTGCGTTCGACAATTGCAATGCACCTTTGCTCATTGGTCAATAGAGAGATTCCTACATTTGCTGGGGAAGACAAAACTATTTCAGGCCGGGAAGTTTGGGTGTCAGGTTCTGAAGGTAAGAACTATGAGAATTTAGCTTCTTTCACGCCTCAAATTACTTCGGCTGTTGATTTCCTTGTCAATGCCGTTGTTAGCCAGCCAAAATCTATAGATGTGATTGCAATTGGACCATTAACAAACATCGCACGGGCAATCCAGACCAATCTAGATTTTGTCGAGAAGGTTAAGCGAGTTTGGATTATGGGGGGTGACTTCACTCAATCTAGAGTGGAGCACAATTTCAAGTGTGACATTGATGCAGCAAGAATAGTTCTGGAATCAAATGTTCCAATTTCAATTTTGGACTTACCTAGCTCTCAAAAGACAATCATTCGAATGGAAGAGATCGAGCAAATTAGAAATGCGCCCACGTTGGGGGCACTTCTTTACTCAGAAATTATGAGTTGGATTCAGCCTAGAAATCAAGACTGGACGATTCCTCATGATCCCATTGCTGCTCTAGCTTTATTAGCGCCCGAGTTTTTTGAAAGCTCGCCTACCGGGAAGGCGAAAATTGATTCCGAAGGAATGAGTTTCTGGAATGAAACACCAAGTGGAAATGTGGTGCTCTTGAATCCAATTCAACCAGAGTTAGCGGTTAAGAGAATGATCGAGCTGATTACCAACTAGTCCACGGCTTGGCATGAGTATCAACGATTTCTGCAAGTTGCTCTAAACGTGGAATAGAGATTTCTCGAAGCGCTTTTGGAATATCTGGCGAGCTCACAATGTCAGCCCAAACAGCACGTCCCGCAAGGAATCCGCTAGCTCCACCCATTGCACATGCCTTAACCGCATCATTAAAGAATGGTTGCTTTACGCCATTTGAAAGAACAACCCATGGAGAACCAATTGCCTCTGAAATTCTGTCAGCGTTCTTTGTGACAAGGTTTAAATCACCTTCACCGTGGAATGGAACCTCTGCCTTGTAAAGATCTGGCTTCCATGCCGCCGCTTCACGTGCGGCGATGATTAACTCTTCTTCGCGGTTAAAGCTACGAGATGAATCTGTGGGCGGTTTTACGATGATTTCAATAATTGATGGCAACCCTGATACTTCGCAGAGTTTATTAAAGTCTTCAACTAGCTTTGCTCGCACATCTGGTGATTCATCGTTACGCCATAAAACTAGAAACTTCAGTCCAACGCTTCCGATATCACGCATACGAATTGGATCAACATCTGGATCAACGGCGGTATCTGTTGCTGCACCACCTGCAGGGCCCACTAATAAATCTGCTGCAGCAATTAACCCGCAACCGCCTTGCAATGCCTTTTGATCAATGATCGCATCGATTCCAAACTCTTGATCTACAAGTAGAGCTGATGCATAAGATGACAACTCGCGTGCAACATCAACCTTAAATTGTGTTAACTGCGAATCAGGAACCGGAGTGCTTTGGTGGGGCGCAAACATTCCGCGCAATGCTTCTCTTTGATCTACTGCAACCATTGCTAATGCTCCTGATGGTCTTGCTAATTTAGTTAGTGGTTTTCTCATCAGTGTGCCTCCAGGTATGCATCGAGTTCGGTAATTGTTGGAATTTTTGATTGGCCGTCTAAGCCACGGCAAGAAAGGGCTGCTACTGCATTGGCTCGGCGCATCGCATCTTGCAATGAATGACCCTGAATCAATTGAGCTACTAGTGCGCCATGAAAAACATCACCCGCACCTAGTGTGCTAACTACATCGACCTTGAATCCAGGAGCAGTAACCAACCCAGTTTCAAGTGAAAAACCTGCGCTTCCAGCTGATCCTTGAGTTGCAACTACAGTATTTCCAGCTTTCAATGAATCATTTTCTAAAGCAACTGCAAGATCTATACCTGGATAGCGAAGTGCCATCTGCCGATCAGTCGGAACAAATAAATCAACAACTATTGGATCAAAACTTTCAACCCCATAACCTGCATCAAATGAAATCTGAGGCCCTTTGCCGCGAGCTACGCCCATTTCATCTAATCGTTTGATACCCACATGATCAACATGTAAGTATTGCGCATTAGCGATTAACTGCTTGGCGGCTTCGTTAAGTGGGGCTTGGACAACAGGTTGGCGAGTGCTGATCGCACGAGCGCTGTGTTCCTTTGAAGCAACAATCACACTTCCAGCTGTTGCTGAGGCCCCGATTGAAATTCCGGAAGTATCTACGCCTTCTTGAGCAAAAATTCTTAATACTTCTTTGCCATCAGCATCATCGCCAATTGTTCCAACGATCGCACTCTTGACACCTAAACGACTTAATGCGACAGCAGCTACTGCTGCTGGTCCACCACCTGCTCGCGAGATTTCATCAGCAAGAACTCGTTCATCTTCGCCGGGATATTTATCAACTAATGCAATTGTGTCAATTGTAATCACACCAGCGCACACAGCTTGAACAGAACTCAATTGTTCTCTCTCATCTTTGCATCTGCTAATGCGGTTGCGCGAGCACCCGTGATGTGTTGGAGTGTTAGTTTCGAGGCAAGCTCGCCATCTCCGTTTTCGATCGCTGCAAAAATTGCGTTATGTTCACTGCGCGAAATCTCTGAACGTCCAGGTAAGCGCAAAGTTGTCTCCATAGACATCTTCATCACATCTTGCAAAACATTCAGCGTCTGATTGATAAAGCGATTTCCAGCGATTCCAACAATTGTCAGGTGGAATTTCGCATCAAGAGATTGAAGCTGGTCGTAATCAATTGGCTCTGAGGCCGTTATCGTGTCTATTTGATTCAAAGTGGCACGAAGCAAACGAATATCTTCTTTTGTTGCCTTTTCCGCAGCCCACTTTGATGCCGGAACCTCTAAAACTTCACGGGCATCAAAAAGTTCATTGAGTCCATGAGTTTTAGTCATAACAGATGCGCGAAGCTCTTGAGCAACTATGGGTTCTTGAATAAAGGTTCCCTGCCCGTGCTTAATCTGCACAAGTCCTTGAGCCTGCAAAATATGAAGTGCTTCGCGCAAACTAGGGCGACTTACTTCGAGTAAATCTGCCAATTGACGCTCTGGTGGCAACTTATCTCCCGGCATCAACTTCTGAAGTTCTATCAACTCCATTAACTGAGTCGCAATACGGGCAGCCCTTTGCGGCGCTAATTGAGCTACTGAACTCACTTCTAGCCCTTAACTGCGCCAGCGGTAATACCCGCGATAAATGACTTTTGGAAGAACAAGTACATAATCACCATCGGTATTGATGCCACGAAGATTGCCGTGAACAACATGCTGAAGCTAGAGAAATACTCACCTCGATAGTCAATCAAAATCAATGGGAGTGTTTTCTTGCTTAGCTCGCTGATGAGCATCAGTGGATATAGCAAATCGTTCCAACAAATAACAAACAGGAAGATTCCTGTTGCTCCCATCGCAGGTCGACACAGTGGAAGTGCAACAGATCTAAAGATTCTCCAGTGCCCTGCTCCATCAATGCTTGCAGCCTCAAACATCTCCTTTGAAAGATCCTTGAAAAATGCACTTAAAATAAATATAGAAATTGGCAGAGTTAAGGCGATGTTTACCAAAACTAAGCCAGTTAAAGAGTTGGTTAAGTTCAACTTAACAAAAAGCACGTAAATCGGAATGATATTTACTTGCCCTGGAATTGCTAGTCCAAGGGTGAACAGGAAGAAGAGAACTTTTCCCGAGATTGTCATTGAACGAGCAATGGCATATGCCGCCATACTTGCAAGAAGTAAGGTGAAAAACACAGAAAAAACGGCAACAATAACGCTGTTCTTGAAAGGCGTGATCAATCCGCCCGAATCAAACAATGTTCGGAAGTTATCTAGGGTCCAAGTCTTTGGTAATGCCAGAGGTGTTGAGTAAATCTCGCCATCTGTCTTAAATGTGCCGAGCACAACAATTGAACATGGAATCAAGACTAAAAGAGCAAAGGCAGTTAAAAGAAAATTCTTAGTGGATTTATATAACATTATTTATCCCCATAATTCACGCGCAAAGTGCGCCTCTGAAGCCAAGTAATGAGCAGAACCATAATTACCAGTAAGACGGATTGCGCAGAAGCGTAACCAAATTTATAACTTGCAAAGGCGGTGTTATAAATCAATGTAACAAGAACGTCAGAAGCGTTACTTGGTCCACCTTGGGTCATTGCATACACCAGATCAAATGCTCTGAAACTCTGAATAGTCGTATAAGCAACAACTACCGCTGTAGTTGGAAGGGCCATTGGCCAAGTAATACTCTTAAATTGTTGCCAGCGAGACGCACCATCTACTTCTGCAGCCTCATAGAGCTCTGCCGGGATTTGCTGCAATCCGGCAACATAAATAACAACCATTTGCCCGGTGTGGAACCAAACTTGAGTTATTGCGATTGCATACAAGGCGTATCGGCTGTCGCCAAGCCAGTTGATGCCGGGGTCTTGCATTACGCCTATTTTTTTGGCGGTTGCATTGATTAAACCATAATTTGGGTTGTACAAGAAAAGCCAAATCAGGCCAACTGAAACTGAAGATAAAATCGTTGGGAAGAAGTAAACGACTCTTAGGAAAATTGTTGTCTTTGTATTTTTCAACAAGAAAGTTGCAAACAAAAGAGAGAACGATGTCTGAAGAATTACAACTACTAACGCAAAACGAATATTGTTACCAAGCACCTTTAAAAATAGGTCGTCATTTGTCGCTAAATAAGTGAAGTTTCTAGCACCTATAAATTCAGGCGGAAGAACGCCATCCCATCTCTTCGTTGAATTCCAAAGATTTGAAACTGAAGGGTAAAGATAGAGAAATGCATAAATCAAAAATGCTGGCATAGCCATAAGAACTAAAACTTTGGAATCAAAGATTTTAGATTTCTTCTTTTTTGGTAGGCCAGAGCCAGCCCCGCCGCTTGAAGCGGCGGGGCTGGCCTGGTTAGTTACTACTGTGCTAATTAGGCACCTAGTCCTTGCTTGATGATCTTTGAAGTGTCAGCCAATGTCTTTGTGATATCGGCACCACCAACAATTGCGATCAAAGCATCTTCTAGCTTGTCACGCACTACACCTTGATTTAGGAACAAGAAGCGTGGAGCTAGTAGAAGCTTCTTACCCATGATGTCTGATGTATTAAGTAGATCTGGATTAGCTGAGTAATCCACGTTGATCACTGATACGTGCTGAGATGTTCCAACTGCATATTCCTGTGCAACTGGAGCAGTAGCCAAGTATGAGATAAAGGAGTTTGCAATTTTCTGATCTGTTGCAGAAGCCTTTGTGCTCACGCTCAAGATGAAGGTGTTGTTTGTAATACCTTCGTAGTATGGCTTTGAATCAGTTGTGATTAGACCAAAGATCTTCATCTTTCCAGCCATTGCAGGATTGAGCTTTGTAACTGAGCTCATTCCGAATGTACCAGTTGGATAAATCGCTGCCTTACCTGCTGCAAAGTCTGCAGGAGCGACAGTGTCGGTGTAACCAGTTGCATTTGCAGGGAAGCATCCAGCGTCAGCCATTTGCTTGTACTGCTTTGCAATTCCAGTGAACCAATCACCAGTTAGATCAGCGCGACCCTTGTCGATGTCTGTTGCATTCTTCAAAACTGTTGCATATGGAGCAGAGTTCATCATGAATGCATTGAGGATCTGACCTGCGTTACCGCGGGTTCCGCCTGGCCATGCAAATGGAATAAATCCAGCTGCCTTAGCGGTCTTACAGAATGCAAGTGTCTGGCTCCAAGTTGTTGGAACCTTCCATCCCTGCTTCTGGAATAGCTCTGCGTTGTAAATAGGGTTGTTGAATAGTGACTGGTAAGGAAGACCAAATACCTTGCCATCAACAGTTCCTGGAGTAAGCGCGCTTTGGATGAAGTTCTGCTGTGCGTAGCGCTGTGTGCTTAGGTCCTTCAGTAAGCCTGCCTTGTAGAAGTTATCAAACTGTCCACCACGCATAGTTACAAATACTGCAGCCTTAGGGTTAGCGCTGATTCTTGTAAGTGCAAGGTTTCCATAATCACCAGAAGTCATGATGACCTGATTGATCTTTGTTCCTGGATAACGTGCTTCGTACTTGTCGATAATGCTCTGAAGTACAGCCTTATCTTCTCCGCGCCAGTGGTGGAACTCAATTGTTCCCTTTGGTGGAGTTAGTGCTGCAACTGGTGCTGCCTTTGATGAACCTAGGCGCACACGCTGCCAAGTTAGCTTTCCATTTGAGCCTTCAGCGCAAATGAGTGATGTTGTCTTTTGTCCTGTGCTTACGCCTTCTGTTGTGCACTTCTTACCGAATGTTGGAACTTCGGCAGAGTTAGCAACTGCAAGTGGAGTGATAACAAGTGCCGCAGCAACTGTTGCAACTACACCAGCACGGAGTGAAGCAAAGGCTTTGTGTCCTTTAGTTTTCATTTTTATCCTTGCTTTCGAGGGTTGGTTGTTGTTGTTTACCATTCTGTGAGGGGTATCCCTAACATCTTTGCCATCTGACGAATACCTGGTCGCACATCGATCCACGAGATGACCAAGTG
>JAIOWZ010000042.1 GCA_021741905.1 Candidatus Planktophila sp.
CCACTTCAGGCGATCTTCACCAGTAACTGCAACAATATTGAAGTGGGATAGATCTGCCCACGCAGTTCCAGCTTCTAACGCGCGTTGTTCCTTAACCGGTTCACCAAAGTGCCAGACAGCTCCCTTATCGGGACCATCTTCAACTAGAACCGCGCTCATGGTTCCAGCCTATCTAACAAATTAAGTTAGGGCTTAACGCATGCGGCGCAGGTGCCGGTGATTGCAAAGTGCGTTACATCGGTTTTGAAGCCGTAATCATCGGCAAGTGAGTTCACAAAGTTGGCGGCAACCTCAATCGGTGCATCTCCTACAGATCCACATGTATCGCAGACCAAGTGCAGATGGGTCAACTCCTCAGCAGCGTGATAGGTCGCACCACCATGACCCAAGTGGGTGTGTTGAACCAAGCCAACATTTTCAAGGGTTTCTAGGTTGCGATAAACAGTTGAAAGGTTGATTCCGGGATGTGTTTGACGAACCTTTTCCGCAACCTCTTCAGGTGTTGCATGCCCCAAGGCGCGCACAGCAGATAGAACTAGCTCGCGCTGTGGAGTTAAGCGCAATCCCTTTTCATGCAGTTCGTGTTTGGCAACCATGAGGTAAGCCTACTGCCTTACTTTGAACGTGCGCGAAGTAAGAGGAGGTAAATCTCGCATCCGAGGCAGAATTTAAAGGCGGCATTCAAGAAGGCCGCGCCTAGGGCACCAGCAACCGCGATTGAAAAGAGAAGATTCAACCCAGATGTCGCTCCCGCGATCGCAACTAATGCAAATAGCAATCCAACACTTTGTGCGAATTGTGGTGGACGTACATCCTCTTTTTCAAACTCATTCTTAAGCCGTGGCTTTACAAGAGTTTTATATATAAATGCATATGGAGTGAACTGAGGACCTTTAAATGCACCAACTGCAAAAACAATCGCTTGCGCAACAATGAACCACACATTGTTTGTTGCGAGCGCTGCTGCTAAAACTACAGTTGTAATCGCGGCGCCAAAACGTGGGCCACGCGCATCGATAAGAGTTGAAACTTTTACTGAATTTGATACCTGTGTCATTTTTGATCCTTTGTGAGTTAGCGAATAATTGTTAAATGAAGAAACAATTACGCAAGACACAAAGATGCAGCGATACGGCCGTAATCAATAACACGACGCTTCGTAGCTGCTAACAACATGGGTTAAGAGTAAAGAGGTTGCGCCCGTTGTGCGAGTTGCAACTAATTCGCATTAAGCGATGGCAGCAATGGCTTTCACAACCTGATCACGCTTAGGCGCACCTACTGCGCGGCCAACCTCGTGCCCAGCTGAATCAAGAAACAGGGTCGTTGGGGTGCTGCGAATATCCAAGGTACGCACTAACTCCAGGTTCGCCTCCGCATCAACTTCGACATGGGCGACATCGACCATATCTGCGGTGACATCCTCAATCAATAATCTGGTCGATCTGCAAGGTCCGCAAAAGGCGGATGAGAACTGCAAGAGCGTCGCCCTGGAACCAAGTTCGCTCCCGATCATGCCCGCAGTGATCAAGCCCTTATCCGACTTCACCACGATCTTGCCCCGGGTTCGCTTATGCCAAAGGCCATACGCGCTAGCCAAAGCCAGCACGATCACGATTGGGAGCAAGGATTCCACGGGAGTAGTCTGTCTCAATGGCGAAGGTTCTGCTACTTACGAACACTCTTGGTGCCAGTGCAGAGGTGCTTCCAGCACTTGGTTTACTGCAGCATCAAGTTCGAATTTTGCCTGCCGAAGCAAGTGTTCTTGTTGATGCGCCCGATGCAGATCTTCTGATGATTGATGCACGTCGTGATCTTCCAGCTGTTAAATCCTTAACCAAACTAATTAACTCAACTGGTGTTGGTTGCCCAATTGTTGCCATCACAACTGAAGGTGGCCTCACCGCATTTAATGCGGACTGGGGAATTGATGATGTCATTTTGGATACAGCAGGCCCTGCCGAAGTTGATGCACGAATTCGAATCGCATTTGGTAAGCATGCAATTGAAATGGTCGCAGCAGATCCACATAGCGCAGAGATTCGTAGCGGTGAGGTAACTATTGATGAGAGCACATACACCGCTCGCCTTAAGGGCAATGTTCTTGATTTAACTTTTAAAGAGTTTGAACTTCTAAAGTATTTAGCTCAACACCCAGGTCGCGTATTCACTAGAGCGCAGTTGCTACAAGAAATCTGGGGTTATGACTATTTCGGTGGAACTCGCACGGTCGATGTTCATATCCGACGCCTTCGTTCCAAGTTAGGTCCAGAGTTTGAAGCCATCATTGGCACAGTTCGCAATGTTGGTTACCGCTTTACCGTTGATGCTTAACAATGAGACACATACTTAAACTGCATCGTGATCTAGATTCACACTCACTTCCACAAGCAGAACACGATTACACAATCGAAACTTTTAATCCCGAGCTTCATAAACAACAATGGCTAGATCTCAATAATTTAATCTTTTCGCACCATCCAGACCAAGGTAATTGGGTGATGCAAGATCTAGATAACCGAATGGCTGAAGCCTGGTTTGATGCACAAGGCTTCTTTTTAGCCACAGAAAACGCTGCTATTGAAGGCTTTGTTTGGACCAAGATCCATCAGGATTTGATTAACCAAGATCCAGTGGGTGAGCTGTATGTCGTTGGCACCCACCCAGATCATGCAGGAAAAGGCATTGCCCGCGCGCTATCTGTAGAGGCGATAAATTACCTTGCAAACAAAGGGCTTAAGCACGCAATCTTGTACGTCGATGCTGACAATGAAAAAGGTCTGAAGCTCTACGGATCCTTAGGTTTTAACTAGTCACTACGGTTTCCTTGACCGCTAACTCTCGTCTTTCAAACACCCCTGAAGTAACCTTGAGCCATGAAGTCCACTTGGGTAGAGGGTGCGACCCCGCCATCAAAGGATTTGGTTGCACATATCCTTCAGCGGTTTACCTATGGACCAACGCAACAACTCTTAACCGATGTTCGAAAGCTCGGAGTTGATAATTGGTTTGAAAAGCAACTGGATCATCTTTCAATTTCAAATTCTGAAGTAGAAACATTTCTTTCAAAGTGGGATATGTTCACTTTTGTTCATAAAGATATTCATTACTTGTGGCCAATCGGAGAAGCGGAAGCAGAGGAAGCAAAGGGTCAATTTTTTGATTCCGATTGGATGGCTAGTCGTATTTTGAATTTGTATACCGTGATTCAACAAACACATTCGAAACGTCAAGTTTATGAAATGATGGTTGAGTTTTGGCACAATCATTTGAATGTTCCAACAATTGGTCATGAGCTCAAAGATGGTCACCTTGATTGGCATGTAAATACCTGGAACAAATCTGTTATTCGTGATCATGCGTTAGGAAATTTTGAAGAAATGCTTCAGCTTTCGGCAATTCATCCGGCAATGGTTGTTTATTTGGATGGCGAGATCAGCACAAAAGAACTTCCAAATGAGAATTATGGAAGAGAGTTATTAGAGCTACACACCGTTACGCCGAAAGCTGGTTATACCCAAGCCGATCTGATTGATATTGCTCGATTGTTCTCTGGCTTACGTACCAAGCTTCCTGGTCGCTATTACGATCGCGGAGGAAGAGCTAGGTTGGATCCAACCCACACATTCACTGATGTCCCACCGTTCGAGGTAATGATTCATACTGAACGACAAAACTTTGGAACCTTCAAAGTTATGGGGTGGCAAAGAACGGTCAATACCGTTGCTGAGGTACTTCCAGCCATTCAATCACTGCTGGGATATTTAGCAGCGCACCCTGAAACAGGTAAAGCAATTGCTCTAAAGCTTGGCCGGCGCTTTGTTGAGGATGTTCCATCCCAAAAGTTCATCGATGAAATAGGCGCAACATTTACCAGTTCAAAAGGCGACATAAAAACAGTTTTGCGCGCCGTGTATCACCATCCAGATTTTGAAGCAGCCATAGGCACAAAGCTGAAGCGACCTGGTGAAGATTATGTCTCTGTTGCTCGCGCATTAAATGTCTGGCCGAACTTTTCAAATCTGGGAGTTTGGAAGGGACTTACTAGAGATTTCGCTTTCATCTCTCCGATCGTTCAAACTGATTTAAGTAGAATGGGGCACATTCCGTTGGGTTGGTTATTTCCAGATGGGTATCCAGATGTGGCAACCAGTTGGGTGAATTCCAATTCACAACTCTTACGATGGAATACTTACGGGAATTTTCTCAATGGGGGTTCTTGGGAAAAGCCCCAGCTAGAAAGACTTTTTCCTATCCGCAGCAAAGATGTTGATGTGCACATAGATCAAATCGCTCAAACCCTTCTCTTAACTGAATTGGGGAGCGCAGATCGTAAATCAATAAAGAATGCGGTCACAAAAGCTTTTGGAGCAACTCCAAGTTTTGAATCATCTTCTAAAGAAATTACGCAACTAATTGTTCGCTTGGTCTTTCAGCTACCTGTTTGGAGTCTGCGATGAACTCAGAAGAGGCTATAAAGCTTTGCCCTGAAGGTAGAGAAGGGTTTAATCGACGCCAATTTCTGCAGGGAATGACACTGTTTGGCGGAATGACCATCCTTTCTGCCACTGGTGTCCGATATTCATTTGCGGCCTCAACTACAGAGGTTCCAGATGTAGTTATTACCCTCATTTTGCGGGGTGGCTTTGATGGACTTAGTGCGGTTGTACCAACAGATGAAAACTTAATGAGAAAAGTTCGAAGCCAGGTATATATCCCTAACTCTGCTTTGCTGCCAATTGATCGAGATTTTGGCTTCCATCCATCATTGAAACGGTTATTACCTTTATGGGAAGCAAAAGAGTTGGCGATTATCAATACCGTTGGCGCACCAACACATTCACGTAGCCACTTTGAAGAGATCGCAGATGTTGCATACGCCGCCTACGGCGAAAAGGAGAAACGCTCTGGTTGGATGGCGCGCTTCTTAGATGTAACAGGAAGCGGTTCAGTAGTTCAATCAGTTGGAATTGGTTCAACCACAAAACAATTACTGGGTGGCAAGAGTTCACCAATAAATATAAATGGACTGGATAACTTCAAGCTAGAAGGTGTCTACGGATTTCGTCCTGAAGATATCGCAGGTTTCATTGATGAAACTCATGGCCGCTGGACCAATACCTGGGCTGGACAGGCCAAATCCACGATTAAAGCACTTGATGAAATTGCACGAGCTAGTGCACAGAAAAGCACTGTTATATATCCAAACACTGGTACCGGGCGTCGGCTTAAAGATGTTGCTGCCTTATTAAAATCTGGAATTGGTGTACGTGCTGTTGATGTTGAGTTTGAAGGCGACTGGGATATGCATGGAAACATGGGTTCCATTGAAAATGGTTGGCTCAGTGGATATCTCGGAGACCTTGCCGGCTCTATCGCAGCCTTCCGCGAAGATCTAGGAGTTCTTTGGGCACGTGTAACTGTTGTGACCGTTACCGAGTTTGGTAGAAGAGTGAGTGGAAATGAATCAAATGGCACTGAGCATGGATGGGGATCCAGCATGTTTGTTGCCGGTGGTGGTGTTAATGGAGGAAAGATTCATGGACGGTTCCCAGGACTTGATGAAAAACAGTTAAAGGATGGGGATCTTGTTGTCACGGCAGATTACAGAAGCCTTCTAACTGAAATTCTGACTCGAAGAGCTGGCGTGAGCGTTAAGGGTGCCGCTGAAATTTTCCCTAATTTCCGTCCAGAAGTTTTATCTGTGATGAAGCATCTTTCTGAAACTCCACTTCCCGCAAACTTTCCCAAGGGAGTTATGGATGGATTGGGTAGTGTCTATTACGACAAAGATGCACTTCCAACCCCAGCGCCTACAGCGGTGGCTTCCGCTGCTGCAACCCCATCACCTTCACCAACTCAGGTGCGTCCAACAAGTAGCAAAAAGGTAATTACCTGCGTTAAAGGTGGGCGAACAATTAAGGTGACAGGAAAGAATCCAAAATGCCCTACTGGTTACACAATTAAGCCGTAATTATTCGAATCTCACCATTTGCTTCAACAGTTCGATATCTCTTTAAAGGTTCTGTAGCAGGTCCACGGACAACTTCTCCCGTTTCCGGATTAAAAATTGATCCATGGGCAGGACATTTCAGTTGACCTCCACTTAAGGATGTTGGCACGCCGGCATGAGTGCATCGTGTTTCAAAAGCAAAGATGCCATTTGATGTTCGCAGCAATGAGTAGCTAGTTGAAATTCCAAATGAATCTACTAGGAAAAACACCTTGGTTTGGCGCATAGGTAAATCTGAACTCTTTGCAATGTAGATCCCCTCAACAACCTTACTTTGCGTTGCTGTAGGTGTGGGTGTTGGTTTTTTTGTAGTTGGAGAGGGGGTTGGCTTTTTAGGAGCCGCAGTAGTTTTCTTAGGAGTCGGCGTTGGTGTTGGTTTCTTAGCAGTAGTTTTCTTGGGAGTGGGTGTTGGTGTTGGTTTCTTTGTACTGGCAGCATCAGAACTCTGTGCTACCCCACTAGTCGCCAGGGCACCCAAGAGGATTAGAAAAATTCTGCGTGAGAAATTACTCATCTTTATGGCCGCGTTATCTTTACTCGATCAAAATCACCATGAATCAACATTTCGATTGTGATTCCCTCGAAGGTGACCTTGTCACCCTCATGAAGTAGTGGATCGCTGCTTCGACTTGCTGCACATGAATAACTCTCCAACTCTCTTCCTGGAGGGGAAATCGCCTCGAAGTATTCATCGGTCGCTCCATACTTAGCGTCGTATAAGTATGCAAGGACACCGTTTCTTTCTGTGAAAGTTGTACATGCAAACTTAGTAACTCGACGCGATTCAAGGATGATTGCACGGGAGTTCGATAATGGAATAACAGCGAGCTTGATTCCCTTAGTTTTGTTGTCAACCAGCGGAACCAGTGTGATTTCAACACTTTTCAAAGTACTTGCTTGTCTGCAGTACACCTGATTGTCAGTAAGCCATCCCAGAAGAAAACGATTCCACCCGCCTAGTTCACGTTCACCTTCAGTGGTGCCCTGGATTAAGAAGGTATGAAACGGGGTTGAAATTTTGCTTCCACCAAACTTTGGAGTGCCTAAACCTCCTACGTAGTTGGAAAGCCAATACGACCAGTAAGTTCGTCCATAATTTGCTGAATCTTGAAACTCACCTGGAATAGTGAAGAAGCCAATTCGAGTACCTTCATTTGTGACGTAATCAGCC